>JAUSEJ010000264.1 GCA_030650265.1 Dehalococcoidia bacterium
ATCCGGGCCCCTGAATATCCACTGCGACCACTCTGACGCGATGGGCGCCAGAGACTCCGGCTGGATCCAGATCTTTGCCGAAGACGTGCAGGAAGCCTACGATAACGCCCTCCAGGCCCTGAGGATCGCCGAGCATCCGGAGGTGATGCTTCCCGTGATGCACTGTCAGGACGGGTTCATCATCAGCCACGGCGTAGAAAGGATGGAGATCCTTCCCGACGAGGCCGTAAAGGGCTTCATCGGAACCTACAAGCCGGCGCGTTCGCTCCTCGACACCGATCACCCGACGACTTTCGGCCCTCTGGACCTTCAGGACTACTACTTCGAGCACAAACGGCAGCAGGTCGACGGCATGGAGAAGGCTCTCGCGGTTATCGAGGCGATCGGGAAGGAATTCGGCGATCTTACCGGGCGATACTACGGCCACATGACGCCTTATCGGCTGGATGACGCCGAGATTGCCATCGTAGTGCTGGGCTCGACGGCCGGAACCACCAAACTTGCGGTCGACATGCTTCGCGACAAGGGAATAAAGGCCGGACTTCTCAAGCTACGAACCTTCCGACCCTTCCCCGCTGAGGCGGTCGCCAAAGCGCTGGCCGGTAAGCAGGCTGTGGCAGTCCTGGATCGAGATATCGCTTTTGGCGCCCAGGGCAACCCGATCTTCGAAGATGTTTGCACGTCCCTTTACGCCAGTGAGGCCAGGCCTATTCTAGTCAATTACGTCTACGGATTGGGTGGAAGAGACACCAACGCCTCTCAACTTGCGTCAGTTTTCACTGACCTCCTGAAGATCGCCGAAACCGGAACAAGAGGCCATTTGGTTAGATATCTAGGGCTGCGAGATTAGGAGGCTGAGTAAGGAGAAAGACTATGGCAATAAACCTTCGCGAAATGTGCAACGTTGAGGATCAGCTTGCACCCGGACATAGACTCTGCCCTGGATGCGCCGAGCCTGTCGTAGTTAGGCAGATTCTTCACGCCATCGAGGGTCCGGTAGTAGTGGCTAACGCTACCGGCTGCCTCGAGGTGTCTACGAGCATATTCCCCTTTACTTCATGGCGCGTGCCGTGGATTCACAGCGCCTTCGAAAACGCCAGTACGACCGCGGCTGGCGCCGAATCTATGTATCGTTCCCTCGTGCGGCAGGGCAAGATGGAGGAAAACGGCACGAAGTTCATCGCCTTCGGCGGGGACGGAGCGACCTACGACATAGGCTTCCAGTTCCTGAGCGGCGTTTGGGAGCGCGGCCACAAAGTCCTGTATATCTGCCTAAACAACGAAGCCTATATGAACACAGGCATCCAGCGAAGCAGCGCAACACCAATGGGAGCATGGACCACAACCTCGCCGGTTGGCAGCGCTCGACCTGGTAAACGAGAGAACCGCAAGAACATGACTGCCATCGCCGTTGCCCACGAGATCCCTTACGTGGCTCAGGCAGCACCTCATCTTTGGCGTGACCTCATGAACAAAGTACAGCGCGCTCTGGCTGCCGACGGCCCATCCTTCATAAACGTCCTTGCCCCCTGCCCCAGAGGCTGGCGGAGTGAACCTGACCAGTCCATCTCACTCACGAAGTTAGCAGCCGATACGTGTGTGTGGCCTTTGTACGAGGTCATTGAAGGGGAATGGAAGCTGAGTTACAAGCCACGGGTCAAGAAGCCCGTCACCGACTGGCTGAAGTCGCAAGGGCGCTTCAGCCACCTGCTGAAGCCTGAGAACGACGAGCTAGTGGCACGGATTCAGGCCAGAGTCGACAAGGATTGGGAAGGTCTACTGGCAAAATGCGAGACCAGGTAGGTCGACAATGTCGACCGTCCTGCTACTTGCAGACAATGTAGATCTGTGGTAGAATGACTGTGGGGAGACACAATGATGTGCTCCCACACTAGACGAAGAGGTTAAGACCATGAACCAGGGAGTACTATCCGCGATCCGGACCGTTCTGGCAAGGAAGCCCCATGCTACGGGTTTTGAAGGATACTACATTCGG
>JAUSEJ010000091.1 GCA_030650265.1 Dehalococcoidia bacterium
ACCTCGTGAAGTTGCTGGATCGGATGCCGGGGCTCCATAGCAAGAAAGATGCCGGTTGTAATGAACATCCGCGGTCCGTAGGCGGTGAACTGGTCGGACCGCGAGTACATGAAGTCGGTGATCAGAGCCGGGGCCTTACCGCCGATGATCGCTGCCGCTCTCGAAGTACCATGGGCCAGAACGTCGCCGAACCCCTGACGGTAGGCGATACCCTTTAGCAATGCCTCGATGAATTCCAGACTGCCCAGCTTCGACATCGGCAATCCCGTGTTGTCGTCTGTGAGAACGCCAGCCTGGATGCAACGAGAAAGCCACATGATCATGGTTTCGATCGCCCAGCTATCGAGCCCCATGGTGTCACATAGGCGGGTCGCCAACTTTGGCACCTCATTTACTTCGCCGTAATATCTGGCCGCCCTCGTCTGGTAAAAGCGACCTGATTGGCACATGTACTTTCCCCGTGTACCGTCCTGCGCCGTGTATATGAACCTGCTGTAACAGTTTCCAATGCAGCCGAAGCAGGCATCTCTCTTGTAGCGGGGGCCTTCCGAGTCCATATCTTCGTGTTGGAACGGCGAACGTCGGGTGAGATCGCGCAGACGGCGAACCTGCTCCCGCACTTTCTCCGGCTGGGCCACCCGCAACTTGCCTGTACCGCGCACGGCAATGGCTTTCAGCTTCTTGGACCCCATAACGGCTCCACCGCCACTGGAACCACTGGCATCGCCATCGGCCAGCAGATTGGCCATAGTTGCCAGATTCTCACCCGCCGGACCGATCGCCAGAACGCGGAAGTCGCGGCCCAACTCGCTCTTGATCGCCTCCCGCACCTCAACGCCCGGCCTTCCCCAAAGATGGGCGGCATCCCTAATTTCGACCCGGTCGTCCTTAATTTCCAGGTAAACTGGCTTGTCGGAGACCCCTTCTATCAGTAGCGCATCGTAGCCGGCGAACTTGAGCTGCGCTGGCCAGTGACCGCCTAGGTTAGCATAGTTGTAGCTCTCGGGAATGCTGGCTGGCGATTTGAAAACCACCTGGCAGCGTGTGCTCGAGAACCCGGCAAAACCTCCAAGCGGTCCGGTGGCAAAGATCAGGCAGTTTTCCGGAGAAAGCGGCCTGGTCTCGGGCTTGACAAGGTCCCAGTATAGCTTTGCGGCGACACCACGACCACCGACAAACCGCTCGGCGTATTCACTTGTCGGAAGAAGACTGATTTGTCCCGTCGATAGGTTCACCCGCAAGATATTACCGGCATAGGCAAAACTTTCCTGCATGTTTCTCCTCCTTGTTCCCTTACTTCTGAGTGCCCACAAAGGGAAATCCGGCCGGGCAGATCATCAGCAGACCGCAGCATAGGCAATAGTGTACATTGATCGCAGCCCGCGGTCAACCAATTTCATTGCACCGGACTGTGATAATAATCAGACGCTTTTTGCTTGACTTCCACAGATCAGCAGATGTACAATAGGTCATAATGACCAACTAGTCAATTAGTCGAGGGGGGTAGTTTGGC
>JAUSEJ010000112.1 GCA_030650265.1 Dehalococcoidia bacterium
ACCTCGGTTGAGCTTCTGCATTATCTCGCGTGCGGCCTATCTGACCAACCGGTCTTGCTGCTCGCAACTTATTGCGCGGAAGCCGTCGGCAATCCCCGCCGTCATCGGAGTCTCGTAGTGTCGCTAAGACGGAACCTACTCGCTGAAGAGATTGTCGTCCGCCGCCTCGGGGTAGACGAAGTAGTCGATCTGGCCAGGAGCATTCTTGGCGAAGAACCTCCAGACGACCTGCTCTCTCTTCTTCACGCTCGCGCCGGCGGGGTTCCTCTATTCGTCGCGAGCATGGTCGGCGGCCTCATCGACTCCGGCAACCTCGTCCACACCGCTCATGGCTGGGTTCTCGATTCAAACGGGGAAACTACTCTGCCGTCGAGGATTCGAAACGCAGTTTCAGAGCAACTTGACCGCCTAGCAGCAACCGATCGACATGTCCTCGATTTGATCGCAATCATGGGCGGTACTACCCTGTATACCGCTCTGCAATCTATTTGCGACATGGAAGTGAAGACCTTACTCAAGGCGCTGCGACGTCTACGAGCTAGAGGATTAATCGACGAAAGAGCCGTGAGGGAGGACGTATCCTACAGCATCATCAACCCTCTGATTCAGGAGGTTGTCCATTCTGAGATTCCAGAGATCGAGCAGCTTCAATCTCATCATTTGGACAAACGTTCCCTCGAATCCATTCCAGACCGACGACAGGTCGAGATTAGGCGGATTGATAATCCGCTGCCGGCGATAGTCTTCGATGGCTGCAAGCCTGCCGAGCCTGGTACCAACGATGAATCCCTCACCCATGGCTTGCCATGGTTGCTGGAGCAACTCGGTGAGGCGTGGGAACGAGTGGGAGAGCAGGCACCAGCCATTGCGGCCTGGTCCGAAGCCTTGGCCGAACAAGGGCGGACCGGCTCTACTGTTGGTAGGACAGAATCTATCGCCCGCCTTCACCGCCGATTGGCTCTTGTGGAATGGGAGCGTGGCAATTTCGAAGCCGCCAACGCTCATTTGAGTGCATGCTCAGCACCTGCTGTTGGCCTTATCCCTGAGGATCAGGAGGCAGGAGACCTGAACCTTCTTCGATATTCCCTCCCTAACCAGTTTAGGAATTCGTCAAACCCGGCCGAGCTGGTGGTGGAGCTTCTATCGGTAGCAAGGCGGATGGCCTCACCCCGGGCGGAGGCCGAGGCTAACCTAGTGGCTTCTATTTTCGGCCTGGAGCAAGGTGACATAGTTACCGCTCGCGATCGCGCCTCAAGGGCTTTGCAGCTAGGCAAAGTCTTGTCAGAAGGCGCAGATATGGCCGTTTGCCGCCGTGCTCATAGCATACTGGTATTGATTGGGATGCGCGTAGGTGATCATCGAGATATGGCTCATCACGCCTCGCTGGGCATGGCTGAAGCTCAGCGCTCGGGCACGCCACTCCCGGATGTCTACCACCGCGTTCGCCTGGCCATGGCTACCTTCATGGCTGGCTCATGGGACGAGGCGCTCCGCCTCAGCATGGAGGCCATAGCGGCGGGCCGCAGAATCGGGCAATCCCGTTATCTGGCCGACGCTTTGGCCGGACGAGCGATGATCCTTGTCTTCCATGGAGATTCTTCCGAAGCTGAAGCCTGCCTCGTCGAGGCAAAGATGGTTTTGGCCAGCGGATTGCCGCTGGACAGGCTAATCTACAGCCTTGTCGCCATCGCCGAGGCGACCCTCGCACTCGAACGGGGCCAGGCTGAACGGGCGCTCGGAATTGCCAGAGGCTTCACCCTGCCACCAACCTCTTGGGAGGCAGCTCCCGCAGGAGTGACGGCCGGGTCCAAGCCAATGTCCTTGATGCTGTTAGCGGAGGCGCAGGTTGCGGTAGGAGATCCCCAAGCTGCGCTGGATACTGCTCGTGAGATATCGAGATTGAGGCCAACCGACACACCGTATCTGGTGGCCCTCGCCTCTCGGGCCGAGG
>JAUSEJ010000113.1 GCA_030650265.1 Dehalococcoidia bacterium
CTTCTATAATGTCGTCTGGGAGAATAACCGCGAAAGCCTCGTCGCCGATCAAATCCTTCGGTAACAGGACTGCGTGACCGAGACCGAGTTGTTCCTTCTGCCTCAGGTAGCAGATTTCTGCCAATTCGGAAATTCTCCTCACCGTGTCCAGCAAAGCCAGGTCGCCTTTCTTGGCCAGGGCGGCTTCGAGCTCGAAAGAGCGGTCAAAGTGGTCTTCGATCGCCCTCTTCCCTCCCGCCGTGACGATAATTATCTGCTCTATGCCGGAGGCAACCGCCTCTTCGACAACGTACTGAATAATCGGCTTATCCACCAGAGGAAGCATTTCCTTGGGCTGGGCCTTGGTGGCGGGTAGGAAGCGGGTCCCCCACCCGGCTGCCGTGACGATGGCCTTACGAATCTTCATCCTTCCTCCAGATACAGTCTGTGCCTGCGACGCCGCTACTTGTGGCTGCCGGTCTTGAGGCGCGGCGTAGCCGCCGCCGGAATTGGGGCTTTGGTTGCCTGACCACGGCTGATAAAGAACTGGGCCATGGCATTCACGACTCCCACCACAGGGACCCCAAAAATGGCCCCCCAAACACCAGCAACCTTGAGTCCCAACAATATGGCGAGAAAGACCAAAAGTGGGTGAATTCCCACATTTTCGCTCATAACCTTCGGCGCGACTACATTGAGAACAATCTGCTGCAAGATCAACAAGGCGACCAGTACGAAGACGATCGTCAGCAGCGACCCGCCGAACACCGCAATGAAAAACGGGGGGATGATCGCCAGAAACCCCCCGAAAATGGGGATCACCATCATAATCCCCGCGAAGATGCTGACGACCTCTATGTAGTCAAGGCCAGCGATCCGCATGACGATCGCCGTGCCAATGCCGTATACGACAGATTGAATCAGCACTCCCCTGATGTACCCGCCGAAGGTGCGGTCGATCGAGTCTATGAAAACGCCGGCCTCCTCTTCAAAGCGGTCGGGAAGCAGCTTCAGAATGTCACGAGCGATCTGATCGCC
>JAUSEJ010000126.1 GCA_030650265.1 Dehalococcoidia bacterium
GCAGCCCTGTATTTCCTGACCCATTACATAGATCTTTCGATCTTTGCCATGAACATCAGCACCATGCTCGGCCTCGGCCTCGGAATTGACTACTCGCTCCTGCTAATCAGCCGCTTTCGCGAGGAGATTGCCAGGGACGGCGACGTGCTAAGGAGTATCGAGACCACCGTCAGCAAGGCGGGCAAGGCCGTCTTCTTCTCAGGCGCAATAGTGGTCATAGGCCTCAGCGGCATGCTGACCTTCCCCTTTGTCGCCCTCAGGTCGCTCGCCTACGGTGGCATGATTGTGGTTTCCTTCTCCATGCTTGCAGCGCTAACCCTTGTTCCGGCCGCTTTGGGCGTTCTCGGGCCCCGGATAAACCGTCTGGCTGTCCGGCGAAACGGTGCGACCGGAGGGTCCGGTGGATTCTGGCAACGACTCGCAAAGACCGTCATGCGCCATCCGGTCGTCGTCATTGCTGTAGTGTTGGCAATCGTATTCACGTTTGCCTCACCGCTACTAAGGATCGAGCTTGGAACACCCGACGCCTCGGTTCTTCCAGCCGAATTGGCTTCACGACAGGGTGCAGACCTATTGAAATCCGAGTTTGGCGAGGGCGAGACATCCCCCATCCTGATCGTCCTTGGATCCGATAGTGACATGCTCTCGCCAGGCAACGTTGGAGCAGCCTACGATCTCACCAAGAAGCTCGAAGCTGACAGCCGGGTGAAAAGGGTCGATGGTCTGTTCAACCTCGATCCCAGGCTCACAAGAGAGCAGTTGGTGGCCCTCTACAGTGGCCCGCGACCCATCGCCGTCCCGGCTCTAGCCCTGGCCGTCGACAAGATGAGCACGAAAAACATCACTTATCTTAGCGTAGTGGGCAAGCTTCCGCCAATGAGCAAGGACGCCCGCAAACTCGTGTCGGAACTGAGGGCTATGAATCCGGGCGGCGACCTGACTATCCAGGTAGGTGGATTGACGGCGATTGCGATCGACATGGAAAAGAGCCTCTACGCCGATTTTCCCAAGGCCATCGCCATCGTGGTGGCGGCAACCTTCATCGCCCTACTCATCTTGTTCCGGTCGGTCGTTCTCCCACTCAAGGCGGTCGTCGTAAACACTCTTTCCATCGCTGCCTCGTATGGCGTCCTGGTGTTCATCTTCCAGGACGGAAACCTTAGCAACCTGCTCCACTTTACGCCGCAAGGACACATCGACTCAACCCTGCCCATCATGCTGTTTTGCATCCTTTTCGGCCTCAGCATGGACTACGAGGTCTTTCTCCTAACCCGGGTGAAAGAGGCTTACGACCAGACTGGCAACAACGAGCAAGCCATCGTGATCGGCCTCGAACGAACCGGCCGGATCATCACAAGCGCCGCGGCCGTCATGGTTGCCGTCACTCTGTCGTTCGGTATGACCGACCTCATCCCGATAAAGGCCATGGGAATAGGAGCCGCCATCGCCATCGCCCTGGACGCCACCATCGTGCGTGCCCTTCTCGTTCCGGCAACCATGCGTTTACTTGGAGAGTGGAACTGGTGGGCGCCCGGTTTCATCAAAGAGAGACGCGGAATCAACATTGACTGAAGACGAAAAAACAATGTCATTGATTTCGTTCGGGCAAGGATCACGTAGTAGAAACAGTGACAGGCATCCTTCGCAAGAACAGTCTAACGACTGACTAGGACGGACAAGCATGGGAGACACCCACTTGCACGAGGTTCTGATGGCGCTTTCGGCGCCGGTTCCTTCGCCGGCCGCCGCGAGTGCTGCCGCGGCCTCTGCGGCCGCCGGTGCAGCACTCCTGGTGATGGCAGCCCGGACAACTATCCGGCGCCTACCGGAAGGCCCTCCAAAGGTGAAGGTAGTCGGAATAGGCGAAAAGGCGGGCCGAATGCGCAACATGCTCGAGGATGTCTACGAGCAAGATGCGGCGGCCTATGAGCGCGTGCTCAAACTTCTCAGGCAGCCTGAAAATTTGGAGAGAGATGCACTGCTGGAGAGGGCATGGAAAACGGCTACCATAGTCCCGGGTGCCCTGGGTCGGGCAGCAATGATCTGCCTCCGGTTGGCCAGCGATCTCCTACCGCTGGCGCCACCGACGGCGAGACCAGATGTGACAACGGCAGCCTGGCTCTGCTACGCTGCCGTGCAGGCCTCCCTCACCATCGTTCAGGGCAACCTGACTCATATCACCGACGCCGCCTTCCGTGAAAAATTCATTAAGAATTTAACCTTCCTGAGCGAACGCGATGTACTGCTAAAGAACATAATCGACCAGCGCGCCGATGAAGATGGTAATACTGTGCAGTAATTTGGATTGATAGATCAGTTTCTGCCGGCCCTCACCTCGGCTTGAGACCGCCTGGCGTCTCCCTTGCCGTTGCCGGAACTTAGAACCAGTTCCTTGATCTCCAGAATTTCCCGGCGTAGACGAGCATCGGTGTTGATTTCGTTAGCGATCTTCCCGTAGCCGTGGAGAATGGTGGTATGATCGCGCCCGCCCAACTGATAGCCGATCTCGCCGAGGGAGGCCTTGGTCTCTTCCCGCATAATAAACATGGCTATCTGCCTTGGTCGAGCGATATCCCTGTCCCTCTTGGGCCCGGTCAACTGCTCCAGGTCGAGATGAAAATAGCCGGCGACCGTTTCGACGATATGGCGAGGGCTAACATACTTGCGTCTGCCTCCGCCAGCCTGGATCTCCTCGAGAGCGACTGCTGCCACCTCTGGCGTCATGGGCAAACCATGAAGACGAGCATAGGCGACCACCCGGTTCAGAAACCCCTCCAACTCGCGAATGTTGCTTTGGACGCGCTGCGCGATCAGATCGAGAACGGCTGGAGATACCCCGGCTCCCTGAGCCTCCGCTTTAGAACGGAGAATAGCTACCCTTGTCTCGAAATCGGGCGCCTGAATATCGGTTATGAGCCCCCACTCAAATCGGGAGCGCAGCCTGTCTTCGAGAAGTGGCAATGACTTGGGAGGGCGATCGCTGCTTACGACGATTTGCCTGTTGGCACTGTGCAAGTCATTGAAGGTATGAAAGAACTCCTCTTGCGTCTGCTCCTTGCCAGCGATGAATTGAATGTCGTCGATCAGGAGCAGATCGGCGCTGCGATACTTCGCCCGGAACTCCTCGTTTCGCCGCTCCCGGATGGCGTTGATGAACTCGTTGGTGAACTGCTCAGAGCTAACATAGATAATCTGAGCGGTCTGACGCTTGGCCAGGTGCCCGATAGCATGCATGAGGTGGGTCTTACCCAGTCCGACACCGCCGTATATAAAAAGCGGATTGTAACTATGACCGAGTCTCTCGGCCGCCGCTAACGCAGCGGCGTGGGCCAAGCGATTGCTGCTACCGACGATGAAGGTGTTGAACGTGTACTTGGGGTTCAATGAGAAGACGGGGCCGTTTCCATTTTTAGGCTCAACTGGGCTTGTCATCTGAAAGACCTCCTGTTGCAAGGCCGCCTCGGTATTGGCGTTACCTATAGCTTCCTTCTCTCGCCGCTTTGCTGGCGCCACCACGAACCGGACGTCGACGCTTTGGTCCATTATGCCAATTAACGTCTTCTTCACCAGCGATTTCATCCGGCTTTCAAGCCACTCCTGAGCAAAAGCCGTCGGGGCTCCGATCACGAATAGATTGTCTTCGTGACTCACGACAGAAGTATCTTTTAGCCATGTATTGAAATTGGCTCTATTCACCTGAAGCTGTAGCTCGCCCAGGGCTGTCTGCCAGATCTGCTTGGCGCTCCTGCTGCTCATGAAGTACCTCCATCCACGCAAAAAATAGCTATAATAACGATGAATTTAGGAATTGTGACACAGCGTCGTGCGCCGGCAGGATATCGAGAGGCCCGGCCAATAAGCACTTGGCCATGCCAAGAGGTCACATGATCTATTGCATCCACCAAGATCAGATGATACCAGAAGACTGGTCCCTGATCAATCCACAGTTCATAAGAGTTTGTAATAGTTCGGCCTGCGTCTAAAAGCCGATATGTGGCAAAATCGCTGCCTTATGTAAAAATCGGGAGATCCGACCACTGGACCACTGCTGCCAAACGTATCGTTATGTTAAACAACCAATCCTGGCTATAACGCCAGGCTATCATAAACACAAACAGATCTACAACCCCGTTCTGATCAGTCTTAGCTATCCGCTCGCACAATACTTACCCGGCGATCTGGCAACCTTCGAGGTATGGGCGATAAACGATCTCTCCGAGTCGATCAAGAAAAGCGAGTTGAGACTGATTGTCGATGATAGGGTGGTCTATCGGCGAGATTTGACCTTGCCGGCCGATAGCAGCCAACTCGTCGACAGAGTGGAGTTGAGAGTGGGAGACACCTACGATCTGGAAGTCGAGTTGGAAACTGGAGACGAGATCATCAGCCAAAACCGCCATGACTTAAGTTACTATGACCCGATCGAGATAAGCCGATTGGACGCCATTACGAGTTGGCTAGCGTGGGCAACCCTCTTACCCTTTCCCCTGATCGCCTACCCCGCCGCAACCCCGGTCTTTTGGGCCAAAGCGAAAAGGACAATCGCAACACAGGAGTCTGCACCAAGGCGACTGGCATTGAGAACGAGGTCGTACAACTGGGGATCGCTCCAGTCGGCCTTATAGTAGCTCTTTAAATAGTCGGCCCGACGACGATCTGTATCCTTGATCAGTTTCAACGAGGCCACCCTGTCCAGTTTCTCGTGCTTCATGACCCACTGTACTCTATCCTCCAGCGCCGCCACAATCCGCACATGCAGGGCGCCGGGGTGATCCCGGAGGACCATCTGCCCCGCCCGGCCGACGATGACCGCGCTCTGCTGCTCAGCTATACTCCGGATGACATCTTCGACGATCTGGCGGTAGTTATCCGAATCGAGGATGGGTGAATTCTGGGGTGCGGGAACATAAATGGTGGCGGGACCTCCCCATTCGGTATAGATACCCTG
>JAUSEJ010000131.1 GCA_030650265.1 Dehalococcoidia bacterium
ATTTCCGGCTCTTGGCAGAGTGATCGGGCGAGCGGGACCCATCGACGCCATGCTTCAGGAGCACGAATCTCTATGGCGAGCGGTGGACGCGTTCAGCGAAGCGGTAGTGGAACTCGGCGAGTCGAAGGACGCCAATGGCGAAATTGTGGCCCGCCTGGAGAAGGTGGCGAACCACGTAACGTATCTGCTATCTAGCCATATCAAACAAGAGGACACCATGCTCTTCCCTCTTGCCGACAAGACACTGGACGCATCTGGCAAGCGAGAAGTCGACGACAGCGTCGCAGCCTTGGAGATCATGTATGGATCGAGTCAATAACCGGACTCACCAGGGAGGCACGGAGGCACGGAGACACGGAGATTCTGTTCCAAAGACGAGGGGAGGAAGGCACTAGGATTAGCAAGGATTTTGCACAGTTACGACGGCCCAGACCTTTAGACTCCTCCGCGACTCCGTGCCTCCATGGCAATTTCCGTAACCCGGTACGTGAGTCCCGCAATTGGCGCTTTTGCATGGAGGTGCCCCCATCTTCGACCGTGCGCCAATCTGGTACAATCAGACCGAATATTCGCTACCAGGTACTTGACAGTCTCGCATTTTGTGCTAATATATAAGCACTTCTTTATGTTTGTGTGGACAGGGCTTATCACGAGGTGGATTTGACATGAGAGATTTGAAGATCGCTTTTCGCGCGCTTGCAGATACTTCCAGACTGGGCATTGTCCACTTGCTGGGTGGCTGCGAGGAGACTACCGTAACCGATCTAGCAGCGCATGTCAGGCTGAGCCAGCCGCTTATCTCCTGGCATCTCAGGATTCTCCGGCGAGCCGGAATCGTCCAGACTAGACGCACGGGGAGAACAGTCTACTGTAGCCTCGATCGGGATCGGCTCTTCTGGCTTCAGGACGAGATATCGAAGCTGGCGAACGGGCAAACTGTCGACGAAGGGAATTATTCCCGCGGACTTCTGTTGGTGGATCAGCCGCTGGAAGCCTAAGTAACTTCTGGTGCGGGGCCGGGGCTTCGTTCAGATTATCAAGAAGATGGGTAAGGAAAGGAGCATAATAGAGGTTGGGAAAGATCAACGTGGCAATAGTGGGCGTGGGGAACTGCGCTTCCTCGCTGGTGCAAGGCGTGCACTTCTATCGGGATGCAAAAGAGGACGAGTTCATTCCGGGACTTATGCACCCGAATCTGGGTGGTTATCACATCAGGGATATCAACTTCGTAGCAGCGTTCGACATTGACATAAACAAGGTTGGCAAAGACTTATCAGAGGCGATCTACGCCGCTCCCAATAACACGTTAAGATTCGCCGACGTGCCCAAACTTAACGTAAATGTGGACCGGGGCATGACCCACGATGGCTTGGGCAAGTATTTGTCGGAGATAATCACCAAGGCACCGGGGCCAACCGCCAACATCGAGCGTATCCTCAGGGAGACGGAGACTCAGATAGTTATCAGCTATCTTCCCGTGGGCAGCGAAGAGGCGACCAAATGGTATGTGGAACAGATCCTGGCGGCGGGCTGCGGGTTCATCAACTGCATTCCTGTCTTCATCGCCCGCGAGAAGTACTGGTCCGATCGCTTCGCCGAGAAGGGGCTGCCGATTATCGGCGATGACATCAAATCGCAAGTCGGGGCCACCATATCGCACCGCGTGCTGACCCGCCTCTTCCGCGATCGTGGCGTAAAGCTGGAGCGAACCTACCAGCTCAATTTCGGCGGCAACACGGACTTTTACAACATGCTCGAGCGCGAGCGCCTGGAGTCAAAGAAGATATCCAAGACGAACGCTGTAACATCTCAGCTTGACTACGACCTCGGTGCCGGAAACGTGCACGTGGGCCCGAGCGATTACGTGCCCTGGCTAAACGACCGTAAATGGTGCTACATCCGCATGGAAGGCACTACCTTTGGCAACGTTCCCTTGAACCTGGAACTGAAGCTTGAAGTTTGGGATAGCCCCAATTCCGCCGGTGTAGTCATCGACGCTATCCGCTGCTGCAAGCTTGCGCTCGATCGGGGCATCGGAGGCGCCCTTACCGGTCCGGCCTCCTATTTTATGAAGTCGCCTCCCATACAATATACGGACGAAAAAGCGCGTGAGTTGACAGAAGAGTTCATCGGCGAGCCGGGCGAATGATCCTATACTGGCTCTTCCGGTTCAGCTCCTTCGTGGGACGGCGGATCCCGCCGTCGACAAGCTATAAGCTGGCGAGCCTGATTGCCGATCTCGTCTATCTTGTCTGGCGGGAGAAACGATTGATCACCATCCAAAACATGACTCACGTGGTGGGAGCGAACGGCGGGCCAAAAGAGGCAGAGAGATTGGCCAGACAATCACTGCGTAACTATGGCAAATACCTAGTGGATTTCATCAGGATTCCCGGCTTGAAGAAAGAAGCGATTGAGGGGGACGTGAAGTTCAGCGGGTGGGAGCACATCGACGCGTCATTGCAGCACGGCAAAGGTTTGATCTGCGTCGGCCTCCACTTGGGAAACTGGGACATGGGGGCGGCGCACGTGGCGCTCAGGAATTATCCTGTGAACGTCATTGTCGAGACCTTCAAGTATCCGAGACTGAACGAACTTGTCCAGGGCACAAGGTCGGTTCTCGGGCTAAGGATCATTCCCATGGAGCAGGCCGCCCGGGGCATCTTGCGAGTGCTGCGGCAAAACGAGATGCTGGCTCTTCTCGTCGACCGGCCTGCGGCCGACGATGGCGTGCCGGTCCAATTTTTCGGTTCCCTTGCCAGCGTGCCAGCGGGGGCAGCAATGCTGTCATTGCGAACGGGGGCCCATATTGTCCCCGCTTGCACGGTTCGCCAGGCGGACAATACCTATCTCGCCTTCGTGGAGAAACACATCGAGTACCAGCCGGTCGGCGACCTGAATCGGGACATCCAGGCGCTTACCCAGAAGATAATGGATGCCATGGAGAGCTTGATTCGGCGGTATCCCGAACAGTGGTATATGTTCAGACCGATGTGGGGAGGTGCATTCCCGGCTGGTTCGGTGGGTTCTAAGGTTGCTTAGCCGATATTCAACAGTGTTTTCACCTGTCGTATCAGTAGGGGTGGGTTGCCAAATATCGCTGCACGAGGCTGTTAGCCTGGATTGTGGTCGTGGTGGCGGATGGT
Organism: Dehalococcoidia bacterium; assembly: GCA_030650265.1. The sequence goes on from JAUSEJ010000131.1 coordinate 3,147, forward strand.
GAAGTTTAGGCTATTCTGGCTGTTGAGCCTGCTGTGTCCTTTGATTCCAAGGCGAATCGGCTGCAAAGTAGCCGGGTTTCTGGGTTATCTGGCCTATTATTTGGTTCCGGGCGCACGGAGCGTGGTGCAAGCCAATTTGCGGGTCGTGCTTGGCGCCAACGCCTCGACCACAAAAGTGAACTTGTTGGCTGGCCGGGTGTTTCGCAATGCGGCCAAGAACTATTTCGACCTGTTCTGGCTGAGGAGACTGGATCTTGGTGGATTCGGAAGCCTCGTTCGCGTCGAAGGGGCGGACAACCTCCAGGGGGCAATCGATGCTGGCAAAGGCGTTGTTGTCATTACGGCCCATCTGGGGAACTTCGATATCTGTGGGCAGGAAATCGCGGCTAAGTCGCTCGACATGACGATCCTGCTTGAGCATATTGAGCCGCCACAGTTGCTGGATTTGGTGCTGAAGCTTCGAGCCAGCAAAGGCGTCAAGTTTGTACCGGTTGGTCCTTCAGTTCTCAAAGAGGCGCTAAGGGCGCTCAAGCGGGGGGGTGCGGTGGGGGTGGCCTGCGATCGGGACATACAGCGATCAGGATTGAAGACAGCGTTTTTCGGCCAGGTGGCCAGTCTGCCACAGGGAGCCGCCCATATGGCGGTTCGCACTGGCGCCATGATGGTGCCGGCCTTCAGCGAAAGGCTGCCCGACGAGAGTTTTGTAATCTATATCGATCCCGTGATGAAAGTCGATCGAACGGATAACGCTGCCGCCGATACAGAGGCAGCGATGGCTATGATCGTCTGTGCAATGGAAAAGCGAATCGGTGCCAATCCCGGTCAGTGGGTAGTCTTTGAGCGAATTTGGCCGGGCGGGCATTAGTATTGTTTGGGCGACAGGAGAGATAAACTGACAAGCGTTACGGACCAGATGAGCAAAGCTGATCTACATATCCACAGTTGCGCCGGGGACGCCATCGGCAGCCTCGAGGAGATGTTTGATCATGTCGAGAATAACACCGACCTGGCTGTAATCGCCATTACCGACCACGATGATATAGAAGGTGGACTCAGCGCCCGCAACCTTGCAGCAAGAAGGAATCACCGTTTTCAGGTAGTGGTCGGGACCGAAATAACTACGATGGACGGGCATCTCCTTGCTCTTTTTATTGAGAAGCCGGTACGGAGCTTGCAGTCACTCAGTAAGACGGTAGACGCCGTGCACGCGCAGGGAGGGCTCTGCGTCGTGCCCCATCCAATGAGTTGGCTGACGAGGAGCGTTGGACGCCGGGCACTGGTGCGCATTGTAGGGGGGAAAATGCCAGGGGTCTATCTGGATGGGATCGAGATCATCAATGCTACGGTAGCGGGGCGCGTTTCTAACGACAAGGCCTTGAAGCTGAACCGTTCTCAGTTCAACCTGGCTGAAACCGGTGGCAGCGATGCGCATTTTACTTCACACATTGGCAGCGCCTACACTGTGTTCCCCGGTTCTACGGCGGAGGATTTGCGCCGGTCACTGGAGAACAGGCTGACGCGAGCCGAGCGTTGCAGCATTCAGCCATCGCTTCCGGGTGTGGACAAGCTTCTGGCCCAGCAGGTGCGGAGTCTGATAGTTCTCCCGTACAAGCACGTTCGCAAGAGAGTGAAAAGAATGTTGACAAAGGAACGTTAGACATGAAGATCGCTCTGGTATCGCCGTATGACTATCCCTATCCGGGGGGAGTTACCAGCCACATCTCGCATCTCAAAGAGCACATTACTCGAATGGGACACGAGGTCAAGGTCATTGCCCCCTCGTCGTCGGACAAACATGAACTGGCAAAGGACAACGTGCTGGTAGTGGGCAAACCAGTGCCCGTACCGTCTAGTGGTTCCATCGCCCGCATCACCCTTTCGCTTAGGCTTTCCGGCCCGATTAAACGCATCCTGAACGAGGAAAAGTTTGACATAGTCCACATCCACGAGCCGCTGGTGCCGGGGGTGTCCATCGCCGTTCTGCGGTTCTCTCAGTCAATCAACATCGGCACCTTTCACGCCTACGCTGGCAGCAACATCGGCTATTCCTACGGAAAACGTATCCTCAAGCGATGGTTTCGCAAACTTCAGGGCAAGATCGCCGTTTCGAAGGCGGCTATGGACTTTGTGAGCCAGTACTTTCCGGG
>JAUSEJ010000266.1 GCA_030650265.1 Dehalococcoidia bacterium
GGCAGCCAGGGCGCGGTGCTGGTCATGCTGAGGAAGCCTGCGCGGGAGACGACGAAGCCGCCTAAGGCGTAGCTTACGCCGGCGACGAAGCTGCCAAAACGGGAAAGACCGAGGACCCGGCCAAAAACATACGTAAATAGGCCAGCCAGCCCCACGTGCAGCACCACACTGTACCCCATCGCCCTCTCCACGGGAAAGAGAAGATAGATGACGTTCAAGGGATAGAATACAGCGCTCTGCCAGTTGGCGGCGAAGGGTGCCCCATTCCCGAGGTAGGGATTCCATAGAGGGACCTCACCCGCCAGATAGGACGCCACGGCGAACGATCGCCAGGGGAAGAACTGAAGGAGCGGCGTTCCCCAAAAGAGGACTTCCCCCGCGAAGACGACTTTCCAGAAAAGGAGTACGGGCAGACCAAGGAGGATGGCAGCCAATGCCAGGTCGGACCTGTACCGTGTCTTCGCCGATGCGCCCATGCTAGCCCTATCCCCTTTCCTCTAGTTTGAGACCACGCAGCCGGCGGTCGAGCACGACGAGCATAATGCCAAATCCTGTCAAAATAACCAGTCCGGCAGAGAGTATCAATCCCGTCGGCGCCCCGAAAACGTAGAGATAAACGAACCAGAAATCGGGGAAGTTCAAGCCCGCTACCTGCGTTTCCGCCAGAACAGCGGCGCTCATATCAACTTCGGATAGACCGGAAGCGTCCCGGCGATTGGCACTTTCGGCGGCGGCTTCGCGGGCTTTGTCCAATTCTCCTGTTCTCATGGCATTGCCGACGACGGCGGCCAGGGCCGGCCATTGCTGCACCAATGGGGAGCCGGCAGGTTGATACACGACGACCGCGTAGGCCTCATCAGGCCTCGCCGAGTAGTTCTCCCAGAGATAGCGGGTGTAGTCAACTCCTACCGCCGAAATCTGCACGGCCAGACCAAGAACGACCGTGGCAGCCAATAGGCGAGCGCCCCATCTGCCAAGGAAGCCAGGCGAAGAGACCGCAGCAACCGTTGGCAGAAGGAGAAAGGGCAGGATCGGCAGCATCAGGCGAGGCCCCCAACTCCAACCGCCTTCCCAGAACCTGTAGGGAGCATGAAAGGCCACCCAGACAACACCAAGCCCGGCAATGAATAGTGCCTCCCGTTTCCGAAAACGATAGAGGGTCAAGAAAGCCAGAACCGAGAGCACGAGCGCTGGACTATACCAGAGAAGTCCCTTGCCCGGACTTAGCAATAGACCGTACAAGCCATCGATAATTGGCCGGTTCCAGGCGATGGATTGGTAGCCGGTCACAAAGGGAGAGCCGAAGCGGGCGTAATCGTACCAGCCAATAAGAGCAAGAAAGAGGATGACGGGAATAAAGAAGGCAAGTATCGCCGCCCAAAAAGAAAACCCGTTCTCCTCCGAGCCTCCGTGTCTCCGTGGTAGCCCTCGTTCTCCCGTAGGGATTCGACCACGCACGATCGCGAGCCAGTACACGGCAAACACCGGCAGCAAGACAACCACAGACACCCTGTTCATAACAGCAAACCCGAGAGACGCACCGGCCAGGGCGAGCCATAGCCAGGTTCTTCGGGCTGGCTGCGAACGAACCAGACAGAGGGACGATACCAAGAGCATAAGCGCCACTAGAGGCTCGCTGGCAAAAGATTTGGAGTAGGGCCAGGCCATGGTCGCAGTACCATAGAGAAGGGTGAGGACAAGAGAGTTTCGCCTAGCAAAGCCCAATGAGCGGGCTAAGGAGAAGAGAACGGCGCAGGCAAGTGCCGATACCATGGGATTTAGCAAGGCAACGGTGAAGCGAGTCGAGAAGTAGGGGCTTACCTGGGGAAGCGCCGCTGTCAACACCTTACCTACCAAGTATAGGGGAACCGAGACGAGCGATTGGCCGAGGCCGTAGATGGCATACAGGTTCCCATCTACTCCCCTTCTGGCCGTCTCCGTGGCAAAGGATAGGCTATCACCCCCCGTGCCACGCGGTCCGGCGCCTACCTCAAAGACCGATTCTGCGGGGACGTCCAGCCGTCCCCTCTCGGCAATGCTGGCGGCGACCTGGAACATCGCCTCGCCATCCCGATTAACAATGCGGCCGTTGGCTGTCAGCAGGTAAAGGAAGAGGAAAAACAAAAACACTTCAAGTACGAGCCGGCTAGATGGGACGGCAAACAGTTTTGACCTATTCGGAGAATTCACTTCCGGGTTCCTCTCATCGGTCCATCACCGGGACTTATCATAATAGCTCACACGATAGATCGCCACGCCGCTATTGGCGAAAACCCTTTGAAGATACTGTCTGTTCGCCGGGTCGAACGATCCCGGTTCTCGCTCACTTTGACCATAATAGATATAGGCGATCCCATATTCAGCTAGAAACGACCGCTCCTCCTGCTCGTACATCTCGCCAGCGAAGAATCGAAGGAGAAGGCTCCGCTTCTCCTTCGCTCTGATGGTCTCGAAGGGGTGGCCGTAGAAGACGCGATTGCCGGCAAGGGCGGGGATGATATTCCCGGTCATCTCCGAAGCCAGAAGGGTTTCATTCACGTCTGTATTCTGGCTAAGCCAGCGAAAAGACGCTACTTCGCCGTCCATCAGGTAGAGAGGATACGGGTAGGTACTGGCGCCCACCAGAGCGAAGATCAATAGAAACAAATTGCTAGGCGCCAGGGCCATGATAATAATCGGCAGTAAGCCCTTGAGCCGGGGGGAGATATAGGCGTAGAACCCCACCAGCGCCAGCATAGAGAGGGGGACATGCAGTCCAGCCGACATACGCC
>JAUSEJ010000267.1 GCA_030650265.1 Dehalococcoidia bacterium
ACCCGCAGCGAGAAAAAGAATCAGCATCCAGACGAGAAATGGCGTGAAATCGGTAGCGCTCTGCGGCGCCGTAGAGAACGTTACGCCGATCGAGGCAACGCACAGAATAATACTGCAGACCAACGTGACCACGCCGCCGCCCACCTTATCGGCTATCCAACCGGCAGGCGGCCTACTGAGTGAACCGATGAGGGGTCCCAGGAAGGCGTACGCCAGCGGCACAGGGGCATCGGGAAAGCTGCCAAAGATCTCCTTAATCAACAGGGGAAATGATGCCGCCAGGCCCGAGAAAGAGCCGAAGGTCATGATGTACAAAAGCAGCATGATCCATGTATGTTTCCGCCTGAAGATCACAATCTGCCTGCTGATAGGTCGCCGGATCGGCAGATTAACCAGGCCGACCCAGCAGAGTATGGTCGAGATCAAAACGGGAATCACCCAGATGAAACCGGCATTCTGGAGCCACAACGATTTGGTTGCACTCCCGCTGACCACGGTCTGAGCACCGCCACCAAAGGCGCCAAACACCGAACTCGTAATGACGATGGGGATCACGAACTGAACCACACTAACGCCAAAGTTGCCGATGCCGGCTTGAATGCCAAGGGCAGTGCCTTGCTGCGCTTTAGGAAAGTACAGGCTAGTGCTGGACATGAAGGAGGCGAAGTTTCCGCCGCCAAAGCCAGCGAGGGCAGCAAGAACCATAAGCACCCAATACGGCGTTGTAGGGTCCTGCACAGCCATACCGAGGCCGATGGCCGGAATCAGCATGGACGCCGTTGACAAGGTGATGACGGTTCGAGTGCCGAAGCGCAGGATCAGGAAGCTGTGGATGAAGCGTAGCGTTGCCCCGGATAACCCGGGAATTGCCGCCAGCCAGAAGCGATCGTTTACCGACAGGTTGAAACCGACGTTGTTGAGATTGACCACGACCGCGCTCCACATGTACCAGGTCGCAAATGATAGGAGGAGCGCAAAGGTTGTTATAGCGATTGTCCGATTGGCAATTGGCCGGGCCTTCTCTTGCCAAAAGACGGGGTCTTCCGGCGCCCATCGGCCCAGGCCTTGGTTTGTTGTCTTGGCGATCACTAAAACTTTACCTCCAAATACACTAGCTAGTAATTAGTTGCGGTTCGTCGTCTTCGATGACCCTGCCGCCCGCGCCTACCCAGGTCGTAGTCCACTGTCGCGTGACCAGTAGTAGCGCAATGAAGACACAGCCGGCAAGAATGGCGCCAGCCAGAAATCCTGGTGCAAAGCTTCCGGTTATCTCCCGCGAATACCCCATTATGGTTGGCAACATGGCCCCCGCCAAACCGCCTACCTCACCCACCATGCTGCTGGCCACGACGGTGGACGCCTTGAATCGGAGAGGTACAAGCTGGAAAACCGCACCGTTGCCGGCGCCTAAGGCCGAGAAGAGAAGAATCATGATACCCACCATTACAAACGGCGAGCCGGGCATGGTTGCCGCAATACCGGTGACGGCGACGGCGATAAGTGAAATGTAGACGAGCATGCGAATACCACCCAGCCGATCGGCGATACCGCCGCCGGTGATTCGCAGAATACTGGCCATCACGATAATGATCGCCGCGTATTGACCGACACTCTCCTTGGGAATAGAATATTGGGAATAGAATAGAGTAGGCAGAAAAGTTGTTAGGCCGATATAGCCACCGAAGGTCAGCATATACATCAGGTTGAAGATCCAGGCATCGCGATTGACAAGGATTCTGGCGTAATCGCTGAACTTCTCTTTTACCACCTGATCTGGGGGTTCCTTGGCGAAGATCTGCAAGAGTAGCATGGCGACAAGCATCGGGATGATGGCGAACTCATAGACCATTTGCCAACCATAAGCCTTGGCCAAAGGTGGTCCAAAAAGTGTCGCCAGAACGGCCCCACTGTTGCCCGCCCCGGCTATTCCCATGGCAAGCCCCTTGTACTTGGGCGGAAACCATCCCGATCCAAGCGACAGAGCCACGCCGAAACTCGCTCCAGCCATCCCAAGGAAGAAGCCCATAACCATTAGTCCAGTCGTGGACGATACCAGAGTGAAGGACAACAGCAGTCCGATAACGACAATCCCCATGTTGATCTGGGCGGTTTTCTTTCGACCCATGTACTGCGCCAGAAATCCCAGCGGAATCCTCAGCAGAGCGCCGGCAAACGTCGGGATAGACAGCATCAAGCCAGTTTCGGAAGCCGACAGATTGAAATGCTCGCTGATGAACGGCGCCACTGCCCCGTTTATTACCCAAACCGCAAAGCAGAAGTCAAAGTATAGGAAAGCCGTAAGCAAAGTGCCTTTGTGACCGGATTTCCAGAAGCCGGCAGAACTCCTCCCGAGTGGTATTTCCAATGATTACCCTGATTACCTCCTTTCTAGTCTACAGGGCGTCTCATTGGCAGGCTCCATCTCACTAACTGATAAGGACGCCATAGGTAGCTGAGGGGAAGCGAGACGATATGTATTAGTCTACTGAAGGGAAAGATAGCAACCAGCACGAAGAAGCTTAGAACATGAAGCTTGACTAGAATAGGCATGGACGCAACATAGTCCCACCGCGGAGAAAGAGTTACGAGCGACCAGATATAGGGAGTGGCCGTGTTCACGAACCAGAACGAGCCCCAGCGGTGGAAGATCGCCGTCCCAACTCCGGTTAGGACTTGGACGAGAAGAAGCGCGAGAACGACAAAATCAATGGTGGTAGTTACGGCCCGAACCCGCGGACTAGTGATCCTTCTCAGCGCCAAGATGATAAGCCCAACCAGAGCCATCACACCAAGCGCCAGGCCCGTTCCCTCCAGAATGTACAGCCGAAGGGGAACACCGTTAAAGGCCTTGACGCTGGATGGCAACACAATGCCGACCACGTGACCAGCTAGAACGATGAGGATCCCAATATGCCAGGGCACAGAGCCCCAGAACAGTTGGCGTCCCTCGAGAAACTGCGAAGAAAGACTCGAGTAGCTGAATCGGTCCACCGAGAAACGCAACAGTGATACTGTCACGGCCAATACGATGGCCACGTAAGGGAAGACGCCGTACAAGAGAAGGTCGATCATCTCAGAAGCCCCCTAATGCTACTAATTCCCGGCTCTCCTGCCGGAGGAAAGACCTTATGCTGCGCATTGCATGTTTGTAGCCGTTCTCGCTAGCTTTGAAATCCACTTCCATCGCCTCTAACATGGGAAGGATACATTCTCCGAACAAGGGATTGACGAACTCGGGATCTTCGGCAACGCCTAGAAACCTGAGAACCACGCCCAAGTGGTCGGCCAGTTCAGTGCCAGATGAAAAACCGTGCTTTCTATACGCTTCCTCTAACCCTACCAGAAAAAGGCCTCGCTTATGGCTTTCACCGAAAAGGAAAAATCCGGCATATATGTTAGATGTAGGCGCCATGTCAAACGTGCGGGTATAGGTCTCTTCCAACTCATCTAGGCCTATACTTTCGGCAAAAATCAGGAAGGCTTTCATCTCGCCTGTTGCCTCGGGATTCCTGCCCGCCAGCAACTCGATGCATTCCTTGGTCGACTCCAACAAAGATTCGCTGGGATATTCCAGAACGTCGGCCAAAAGCTGGAACAGCCGCTTCGTCACGTTGTCTGCCATCACGGACCTCGCTTCACTGGTACGCCAAAGCTAATGCCTGTCTCGCCCTTGAACGCCTGAACCTCCTGCGTCTGCTCGACGAACTGCTCACGGTGGCTCGGCGGAATGACGAACCTGTCCTTGAATCGGGGGAGAGAGGTCAATCGATAGATTTGCTCAGCCTTTTCCGCACTGATCCCCGCTTCCTGCATGATCGCCGCGACTCGCCGCTCGTCGAGGTCGCCTACCGTTTGCGAACGCTTATAGGCTCTAACTGCCATTAGTTTCCTCAGAACCCCTTTTACCATCTCTTCATCGCCCGCCGCGAAGAGACGAGCCATGTATTTTATCGGAATCCGCGCCTTCTCGACAGTCCCGAACAACTCACCATCGGAGAGGTCATAGCTGCCGCTCTCTGTCGAGGCCGCCACCGGTAGCAGCGGTGGCACGTAGAAGAGCATGGGCAGCGTCCTGAACTCGGCATGTAGCGGCAAGGCTATCTCCCACTCTTTGACGAACTTATAAACGGGCGAATTCTGCGCCGAGGCGATTAGATCGTCGGCGATGCCCTTTCTCTTGGCCGCTTCCACAACCTCGGGATCGTTGGGATCGAGGATGAGGCTTCGCTGGGCCACCACCAGTTTTTCTTCCGGCATTTTCGCCATTTCCTCAATGCGGTCCCCATCGTACAGAAGCAGCCCCGTATAGCGGATTCTGCCCACGCAGGAATGAAAGCAGGCTTGTGCCTGTCCTGTTTCCACCCGAGGGTAGCAGAGAATACATTTCTCGGCCTTACCGGTTCCCCAGTTGTAGTAGACCTTCTTATACGGGCAGCCGGAGACGCAAAACCGCCAACCCCGACATTTCTCCTGATTGACTAGAACAATTCCGTCTTCGCCCCGCTTGTAAATGGCGCCCGACGGACAGACCCCAACGCACGCCGGGTTCAGGCAGTGATTGCAGATGCGGGGAAGGTAGAAGAAAACCAGCCGCTCGAGCTGAAACAGAGACTCTCGTTCCGCCACCGACAACTCGGCCAGATTAACGTCGTTCCTTGCGTACACCGGGGTGCCGCTGAGGTCGTCATCCCAGTTGGGGCCGGCCTCGATGTTGATCGGCTCCTTGGTGATCATCGAAATAGGCCTTGCGGTCGGCTGGTCGTCGCCGGCAGGCGAATCAAACAAGTCTTGGTATTTGTACGTCCATGGCTCGTAGTAGTCGTCGAGCGCGGGAAGGTAAGGATTGAAAAAGATGTTGGCGAGTCTTCCCAGCCGTCCGGCTATTCGCGGCCTGAGAGATTTCCCCTTCAACTCCCAGCCGCCCCGGTACTTCTGCTGATCCTCCCACTGGGTTGGATAGCCGGTTCCGGGTTTAGTCTCGACATTGTTCCACCACATGTATTCGGCGCCAGCCCGGTCTGTCCAGATGTTCTTGCAGGCAATGCTGCAGGTGTGGCAGCCGATACATTTATCCAGATGAAAAACCATCGATAGTTGTAGTCTAACGTCCATGTTTTTCTCCCATTTACCAGACTGGCTCCCCTTCGAGCTTTCGCACGAGGATGTGGGTATCTCGATTCACGCCGGTGGGTCCCCAATAGTTGAAATGAAAAGTAAACTGCCCATAGCCGCCAGCCATGAGAACGGGGTTCAGGCGGGTTCGCGTGAGGCTGTTGTGGCCGCCAGCCCGCCGGTTACCTCGCAGAGGCGACTTGGGAATGGAGATCGTCCGCTCCGGTGAGTGATACCAGATACATACCCCTCGCGGGATCCTGGCGCTCACCACAGAGCGGGTTACCACTACGCCATGGTCATTGTAAACCTCCACCCAGTCGTTGTCTACCACGCCGATCTCTTCCGCGTCCTGTTCGTTGATCCAGAAGGGCTCCATGCCGCGGGACAGAGTCAACATCCGAAGGTTGTCGTAGAAAGTAGAATGGATGTGCCATTTGCCGTGAGGAGTCAGGTAGTTGAGCATGATGCTCTTGCCCTCGGGCTTCGTTCGGTTGAAGTCGCCGTATACTTTTGGATCAGGACTCGGTTTATAGACGGGCAGATTTTCTCCCATGGCGATGTATACCTCGTGGTCATGGTACAGTTGCTGCCGTCCAGTCAGCGTCCGCCATGGCACAAGGCGATCGACCTGCATACAAAACGGCGAATAAGAACGCCCCTTGTTGATGATGCCGGACCAGCAGGGACTGGTGAGAAGGCGTCTCGGCTGCGCCTGTAGATCCATGAAGGAACTCTTGACCCCCCTGACATCCTCGACCAAATCCGCCAGGGGAAGGCCGACCCTCTTCTCATGCTCCTTGAAGGCCTTATAGGCCACTTCCCCGTTGGTCTCTGGCGCAAGATGGAGGATCACGTTGGCCGCGTCGACCGCGTCCTCTAGAGATGGATACGTCGCCCCGCCCCATTGGTGCGTCGGATTATCTCTCAGAAGCTCGTCGTAGAACTCTTCGATACCCCACCTGACGCCGTGAGCCCCTATGCCGTCTCGCCTGGCGACCGGTCCAAGGGAAATTAACCGGTCGTACAGGTTGACGTAGTCCCGTTCAATCACCCGCAAATGCGGCATGGTCTTGCCGGGGATCGGGTCACACTCGCCTTTGGTCCAGTCCAGCACTCGCGGCTGCGCGATCTCGTCGACTGAATCATGGCCCAATGGGGCGGCGACGACGTCCTTCACCGGCTGGGGCAGGTGCACTCTGGCGATCTCGCTGACCTGCTTGGCGATGGTCTTGAAGATATCCCAGTCGCTCTTTGACTCCCAGCAGGGAGGAACGACCTCGGAAAGAGGATGGATGAAGGTGTGGAGATCGGTGGAGTTCAGGTCATTTTTCTCATACCAGGTAGCTGTAGGAAGAACGATATCCGAGTAGAGGGCCGAAGTATCCATGCGGAAGTTGATATCCACGACTAGGTCCAACTTCCCAACCGGCGCCTCGGGTCGCCACTCAACCTCCTTGACCGTTCCTTCCGCTACTTCCACGCTGTTGAGGTTGGTATGGGTCCCTAGGTAGTGCTTCAGGAAATACTCGTGGCCCTTGGAACTGGACATCAGGGCGTTCCCCCGCCAGATAAACCATACTCGAGGCCAGTTCTCCGGAGCATCAATATCATCTATGGAGAAGCGTAGCTTCCTCTCTTTTAGCTGCTCGACTACCCAGTTGACGATTTCGGCGTCCGTCTGTGCGCCGGCTCTCTTGGCCTCCTCGGCCAGAGTGAGGGAATTGGCGTTGAACTGCGGAAACCATGGCAGCCAACCCATGTGCACAGCTCGGGCCTGCATGTCCACCGCGTGGCCAGTCCCCAGCTCGCTCTTCTGAGGTGTGGGGTTGTACTCTGTGAAGTTGCCCTCGTACCTCCATTGGTCCGTATGCATGTAGTGGAACGAGGGGGCGTTTTGGAGTCTTGGGGGGCCGCCCCAGTCATTGGCCATGGCGATGGTAGACCAGGGGGCCACAGGCGCTAGCTTCTCTTGGCCCACGTAATGAGCCAGCCCACCGCCGTTGCGACCGATGCACCCTGTAAAGATCAGAGCGTTGATAGCAGACCGGTAGATCAGGTTGTTATGATACCAGTGGTTGATGCCTGCTCCGATGATGACCGTGCACTTGCCCTGAGTCTTCTCGGCTGTAGTGGCAAACTCGCGAGCGAACTTGACCACCGTCTGGCGGTCGATTCCCGTGAATTTCTCCTGCCAAGCGGGCGTATAGGTCTTTTCGTCGTCATAGGAGGCGGCGTAATCGCCCGGTAGGTCTCGCGGTACACCAAAGCGGGCCAGCATCAAGTCGAAGACCGTGGCTACGGGCACCTTGCCACCCTCAGTCTCCAGATACTTCACCGGTACTCCGCGACGGGAAACCGTTTGGTCCTCGAAGTTCCGGAACTCTACCTGAACCACTTCGTCGCTATCGGCGATGAAGGAGAGAACGGGGTCGAGCTCGGCGTCGTCGACGCCATCCTTCATCTCCAAATTCCACTTTCCAGTGTCTTGCGCAGCCCAACGATGCCCCATGGCCCCCTTGGGCATTCTTGGTTGCGAGGAATGGCGATCGTAGACAAGGAACTTCCAGTCGCCGTGCTCTACATCGCGATAGCGTGACACGGCGTTTGCTCGCACGAATCGTCCGGCCTCGTAGGAATCACCGCCTCGACTGAGTTCGACCAAAATTGGCAAGTCCGTATACTTCTTGATGTACTCGACGAAGTAAGGCACCTGCCTATCAATGTAGAACTCCTTGAGGATGACATGGGTTACCGCCGACCAGAAAGCGCCGTCTTGGCCAGCGTGGACGGGGATCCACCAGTCCGAGTACTTCGCCACCTGGCTGAAGTCTGGCGCCAAGACCACAAGCTTGGCTCCCTCGTGCTTGGCCTCCGCGACGAAATGGACGTCGGGGGTTCGTGTCATATTCAGATTGGACCCCATCGCCACGATGTACTTGGCATGGTACCAGTCAAGACTTTCCTGAACATCCGTCTGCTCCCCCCACATCTCCGGCGAGGCAGGAGGGAGGTCGCTATACCAGTCATAGAAGCTGAGGTTGACTCCCCCAAAGAGCTGGAGGAGCCGTGACCCGCCGGCGTAGCTCAGTTGGGACATGGCCGGAATGGGCGAGAATCCCATGACGCGGTCGGGCCCATGTTTTTTGGCTGTATAGACCATGCTCGCCCCGATGATCTCGAGTACCGTATCCCAGGAGGCTCGACGGAAACCACCCTTGCCCCGCGCTCGCTGATATTGGGCGCGGGCTTGCGGGTCTTCCACTATCGCCGTCCAAGCGGCGACAGGATCGGCATGCTGGTCCTTAGCAGCCCGCCACAAGTCGGCCAGGGCGCCCCGAAGGTAAGGATACTTCACCCGAATGGGGCTGTAGACATACCACGAGGCCGAGATGCCCCGCTGACATCCCCGTGGCTCATAGGGAGGCATCGACTTATCTAAGTCAGGGTAGTCCAGCGCCTGAGCCTCCCAGGTGATGATCCCGTTCTTGGTGAAAACCTGCCAGGAACAGCCACCAGTGCAGTTGACGCCATGTGTGCTGCGAACTACCTTGTCGTGCTGCCAGCGGTTGCGGTAGAACTCCTCCCACCGACGTTGGGGCGGACTGATGATATCTTGAATCCAGCTCACTTCGAGCCCCCCTTGACTAAAGATTGGCGAACGCCCTGAAGTCGCCCCCTCCAGACGATCTGGAAGAGGGCCATGACGATAATCAAGCCGACCGCGGCCATGACGAGATAGAGGATGAGATTTCCAGCCTGGGCTTGCTGTCCCGCGCTGCTGGCCCTCTGCAGGAAAGCAGTTAGGTAACCGATTTCTGCCTCCGTCAAGGGATGCCCGGCGTAGGCCTCTCGCATTATCGGGAAGGGGGTCGTCCGCAATATCGAACTGAGAGCATCAGGCCCGAGCGTGGAAGAAGCCGTGGACAGATCTTTGGCGAGATTGCCACCCCAGGACGCCCCGGAGCCCTTGACGTTATGGCAAGAGGCGCAGGCAACGCCGCCATTGCTGAGCCCCACCCCGCCGGTGAATAATTGCCTTCCCCGCTCCACATCCTCTGCCGTGCCCGCTCTGACCACTGCCGACTGCCCGGTAGAACCAGTTGACGCCGAGTCGATGTAAGCGACGATTTTCTCGGCATCCTGCTGAGAGATGCCAAGGTTGGGCATCTGTCCTGTCGGCGCAGTAATAAATCGGGCCGCTGACGCCTTATCTCTTCGCTCTGACAAGCCCTTAAGATCAGGGCCAACCAGTTTGCCTCCGCCGATACTGTGGCAGCCCTTACACTTCTGCTCGAAAATGGCCTTCCCCTCATCCACCGTCTCTGCCCGCGCGGAGGAAAGAGACAGAAATGAAAAAGCGCCGAGAATGAGAATCAAGAGAGCCAATACAGCGTAGATTCTCCCGGCGCCTGACAAAGTACCTCTCATTGGCCCTACCTCCCCTGTAATGCTAGATTCAGCTCTCGACCCGACGAACATCGTCCTGTAGGTTATCGAAAACGACATCAGAACCAGACCTCACACTCCCACCAGCTAAATTCTAACCTGCGTGCTTGGAACATACCAGTTGCGTTGGTCACAAGAAGGGTTGTGACGAAAGTCAGGAAATTTCCGCCCGTCGTGTGACTTTCGTCATTGTTGCGCCAGGGGAAACGCTGGTATATGCTAGTAGGTAGGGTTTATTCTTAGCGGAGGTATGGAATGGACTTGGCATTATCGGAAAAAGCGGCGCGGCAGTGGAATCTGACAAAGAGGTTTTCCCGAATCAGCCTCAAGACACTGCGCAGGCTGTCAATCATCATTCCGGTCGGATCTCTGGTTGTCGTCGATATATTGCGACACTTCGTTTTCCCGGACCTTGTCGACGACTGGGCGAGCTACCTCGTGCTCTGGAGCGGAGCGCTCTTGGGGGTATGGGCATTCTCGCATTTGGTATTTGGCGCTACTGAGAGGATGCACAAGCAGATCCTCGAGCGAAATCGGGAGATCTCCGAGTTGTACACTGCAGCCTCGAACCAAGCAGCACAGTTGACTGCTCTACGCGAGGCAGGTATGGCCCTAAATGCTGAACTCTCTTTTGAAGCCGTCCTCCAAAAGGTGGTTGATCTTAGCCGGGAGTTGGTGGGAGCGCGCTACGGCGTTCTCGCCGTCCTTGACAACGAGAAGAAGATCGAGCGACTCATTACCTCTGGTCTCTCCCCGGAAGCCCGGGCGCGTATTACCGAGTCTCCCAAAGGGCTGGGGATCATGGCCGCTCTGCCCGATGGGACCAGGGCGATTCGGATAGCGGATATCGGCAAACATCCCCTTTCCGTCGGCTTTCCTCCCGGCCACCCGCGCATGAAAACCCTTCTCGGGGTTCCCATTATCTCGAAGGGCAATCTTATCGGCAACCTCAAACTGACCAACAAGCGCGATGGAGAGGAATTCACTCAGGAGGACGAAGACAAGGTCGTTTTGCTCGCCGGTCAGGCAGCCGTAGCCGTCGAGAATGCCAGGCTTCATAAACAGCAGCAGGTTCTCGCCATTCTCGAGGAGCGGGAACGCATCGCCCAGGACCTGCACGACGGCATAATTCAGGACATTTACGCAATCGGGCTGAACCTCGAGCAATGCATCGAGCAGTCTTCCAACGCTGAAAAGCTGCCAGAGCGGCTGGGAAGGGCAGTAGAACAACTGAACGGCATTATCAGGGATGTCCGAAACTACATTTTCGCCTTGCAGCCGACCGAGCCCGAAGATACAGGTCTCGTATCCGGCCTCGATCGATTGGTTCGAGAATTTCGGATAAATTCGCTAATCGAAGGCGAGCTGGCCATCCACGGTAGAGATGTCAGGTCGATGGCCGCAGATCAGGTGAGCCACTTGCTGCAGATAGCTCACGAAGCCCTCACCAACGTTATCAAGCATGCGCGAGCTACTTCCGTCACGGTGGAACTGAGCCAATTACCGGAAAGGCTTGAGCTAAGCATTGTTGACAACGGCACCGGCTTCGACCCATCGACGCCGTCACGGTCCGGCCTTGGCCTGCGAAACATGGCAGAACGTACCAAGATTATGGGCGGATCCCTCGCTATCGATTGCGAGGCCGGTCGGGGGGCAAGGGTAACTGTAAGAATCCCTCAGGCGACGTAGGATAAAACCTTAGACCGACTCGGTTTCCTAGACCGGGTCGGTCTGAATGGAAAGGCAACCGCTATGTGCGACAAGTCGCAAGAAGTTAGAATACTTATCGTCGACGACCACGACGTGGTGCGCGTCGGCCTCAGATCCCTTTTGGACGGGCGCGGATCATTCCGTGTGGTTGGTGAGGCCGCCTCCGCCAGCGAGTCCATCGAAAAGGCCGCCGAGTGTCACCCGGACGTGGTCGTTATGGATATTAGACTGCCGGATGGCAGCGGCATCGAAGCCTGCCGGGAAATCCGGTCCCGGATGCCTGCGACCAAAGTTCTCATGCTCACTTCTTACGCCGACGACGAGGCAATTTTTGCCTCCATCCTCGCCGGCGCGGCAGGCTACGTTCTGAAGCAGATCAGAAGCCAATCGCTGATAGAAGCCATTGAAAGCATTGCTCGGGGCGAATCGCTTCTTGACCCGGCGGTAACCCAACGAGTACTCGATCGATTGCGGAAGGGATTAGCTCTTTCACAGACCGGCAAAGGCGTTCTCACCGAACAGGAGGAAAGAATCCTATCTCTCGTCGCCGATGGCGAAACCAACCGGGAGATCGCACAGGCTCTTTTCCTAAGTGAGGGCACAATAAAGAACTACGTCAGCAACATTCTGTCGAAGCTGAATCTCAGCCGCCGCGCCCAGCTAGCCGCCTACGTGGTCCGGGAAAGAAACAAACCGGACAACTATACAACATAGCGCCCGCTAGCTCGACAGGACTGTACCTATTGCCCGGTTTCCAGTTTGAAAGCTTTGTGCAGGGCCCGCACCGCGTCTTTGACCTTGTCTTCGGCGATGATGCAGGTAATGCGGATCTCTGAGGTAGTTATCATCTCGATATTGATGCCGACCTCGTGAAGCGTCCTGAACATACGCGCCGCATAGCCAGGTGCAGATTGCATCCCCGATCCTACGATGCTTACCTTGCCAAACTGGGTCGAACTGTGGAACCCACCGGCGCCGATACTCTCTAACACGGGTCCCACGACGCGCTTGGCTTTCTCGAGCTCGTTCTTCGACACCGTGAACGAAAGGTCGGTAATCCCATTCAGACCGGCGTTTTGCACGATTGTGTCGATGCTTACCCCTGCCTCAGCCAGCGGCTCGAACAACATAGCGGCGATTCCCGGACGGTCAGGTATTCCTACCAACGTGATTTTGGATACGTCTACATCATGAGCGATGCCGCGTACCTTATTCGGATTCTCCATTTCGACTCCTCCATGAATGAGGGTGCCCGGATTGTGATTGAAGCTGGAAGCAACCAGAATAGGGATCTGGTATAGTTCACCGAGTTCGACCGAGCGCGAATGCATCACTCGCGCGCCGTGCACCGCTAGCTCCAGCATCTCCTCGTAGGAAATATCGCTCAGCTTTCTTGCTTCCGGAACAACTCTGGGGTCAGCCGAGTAGATGCCGTCGACATCGGTATAGATCTCACATGAATTGGCTTTCAGGCTTGCCGCGAGGGCAACCGCCGTGGTATCCGAACCACCTCTGCCCAGGGTAGTAATGTCCATCTCATTGGTCATGCCCTGAAATCCGGCAACGATGACAATCTTCCCGTTGCTTAACTCTCGTTCGATCCGCTGCGGATCTACACCTGTGATCCTGGCCCGACTGTACCGGCTGTCAGTCTTTATCCCGGCCTGGTGCCCGGAAAGGCTGATAGCCTCGTAGCCCATGGACCCCAAAGCCATCGCCAGAAGTGTACTCGAAACAACTTCACCCGTGGAGAGCAGCACGTCCATCTCTCTGTCGTCTGGATGATCGGTGACCTGGTGAGCCAAGAGAATCAGGTCATCTGTGGTGTCTCCCATAGCTGAGACCACGACGACGACGCTATTGCCGCCATCGTGCGCCTCGGCAATCCGCCTTGCAACATTCTTTATTCGAACGGCATTTGCAACCGAGCTACCACCGTATTTCTGAACTATGAGTCGTCCCAAGGAAATCACCTAGAACA
>JAUSEJ010000141.1 GCA_030650265.1 Dehalococcoidia bacterium
CACCTCCTTTGACCTGTCCACTATGCCGATCGACCACTCTTGGTGCGAGGTATATCGTATCGTATTACGGCGAATAGGTCAATAACCAGTCTCTGGCTCCTACACTCTCCAACGCGTAACTTGCCAGCTCTAGCCCCAGCCGCCTGTCTGACGGATGTCCTCTTCCAAAATCTCCTCTGCTTTCTCAGAGATATCCGCACGATTGCTCCGACCAGCACCCACGAAGGAAATCCTACCGCACTTTGATTGTCGCTTGCTCTTCACATATTCTCGCAGCGCCTCTTGAATCACATCGCTTACGCTATGGTTTTCCTCGCTAGCAATCTGCTTGACTTCTAGCAGAAGCTCTTCGTCGGCAACAATGGTCGTCCGTTTCATATACCTCACCTGATGCTAACATCTACACTGATGATAGCATATTCATAATCACAAGATAAGCCCGTCCCACTGTGAACAAGGGCGATACTATAGATCAGTCAAGTTAGCTCATCAAACTGCGTCGAAAAGCATGAGTCTTGTCAGGTATTCCGGATGGAACGCCGACGTTCATCTTGTACGTTGATCGAGCCAGGCCAGGGCGTCAGGGGTATCCCGCCAAGCCACCATTTGGTCGGAGGCACAGACCATAGCCTCGTCTTTGTCGCCAAGACCTATAGTCTCGGGGCGCTGGAGAGGCAGCTTCTTCCGCCCCAGCAAGTAGTTTGGAACGTAGGGATTCATTTGCTTTGCCTCGGCCCGCCGCTTCCTGGCGTTCCCGGTATCGCCTTCAGTCCGGTAAGCGTGAAGCGCCCGGCCATACAGCCAAATAGCGGCGCCATCATCAGGATTCTGGTCTAGCAGTTCCCCTGTCTTAGCATCGTCGATCTCGAGCAGCCAGTTCAGCAGAACATAACGCGTCCCCTGGTTGTCGTCCGGGTTGAGCCTGAGTAGTTCCCATGCGTGGTCGATAGCCTCTCTCCGCTGACCCATCTCCCACAGGGCGCTGGCCAGCCCGGCGCGCGCCCGCATATAGGGCCTTGTCTCGATCATGCCCCAGAATCGACCGGTCTCCTCCTCGAAGACTCGCTGGCCCAACGCCCGTTCCCCGGCAGCTACCCCTTTGGCGAAAAGCTCGGCTGCCTCCCCCGCGCTGCGCGCCGTTTCCTCCGCCAGCAAGACATAGGCATCGGCGCAGTCCGGCGATATCTCTAGCGCCTTATTAGCCAGAAGGACTTGCTCTCGGATATTAGAGACCTCCCACGCCTCGTACATTAGATCCTGCGCCTTTTCCAGCGGAGTCATGGCCTTGGCGGTGTCGAATCCCTCCCTGGGCGAGTATCTCCTTGAGCAGGGCATTGGCCTCATCGAGGGAGCCGAACTCCCGCTGGGAGAGGATAGAGCCCACGTCGGCCAGAGACTGCCCCAGACTGCGGCGCGTTGACTGCGCCGACGGAGCTTGCTCTTTGTCGAATGACGGCGCTAGCGTCGTCCGGTTCAGGTCGGCATCCAACTCCTGTCTCCCGCGAAAGAGCGCTCGCATCTCCTCGGGCGTAACGTTCTCCGACAATATCCAACTGTGGAAACCCGCATCCTGAAAACGAGGGTCAGCCTTCAACACCGTTTCCAAAGGATCAGGCGGAACGACGGCGCGATAGAACCCCCTGGCCAGCGCGGCGAGGGCCAGATCCCAGATGGGTGCCTCGCGCTCTCTGTGCTTCCGAAGAAGATGGTAGAACACACCGGCCAATTCCTGATTCCTACCGCTCACAGCGGCAGTATCTCGCTTTAAGCCGGATTCCAACGAGGCCTCATACCGACCAGTTTCTCCATCGATCACCCGAATTAGAAGAGACGTTCCCTCGTTAGCATGGTTCTCCGCCAAGAAGCGATGGAGGCCATCGGGCATTGGGCTGGCCCAAAGTCTGGGGCCGAGATACTCGAGGGTCAATTCAACCTCCACACCGTCGGACAGCCTGATCCTGGCCGGTCGCCTATCCGTGCGTTTGCTGGCGTCGAAGAAGGCGGGCCAGAGAGCTATTCGAGCCTCCTCAGGATAAACGAGCGGGTGGTTTGCCGGCTTCTTCTCCGTGAACGGTACTCGCAGCAAGCTACCGGTAACAAGATGAGGGAGGTAGCCGTAGCGACCATCACCTGTACTGACAAGTTGCCTGGCCTGTGTGAGCGCGCCCCGAATGGTCGCCTTGGGATTAGAAGTGGCGGCCGGCTTGCGACCGTTCACCCCATCGAAGATCTCCTGAAAAGTCAAAGGCCGCTCTGCCGATCTCAATATCTCGAAAACAAGATCTGTGTAGCTTGGTTGTTCCAGTCGCGGCATGTCTAACTCCTCAACGCCGGATCCGCCATTAGATGCGCGTACCATAGATCTATCATACCTTAGCTGGCGCGACGATGCCATAATTGCCACAGGTCGAGTTACCCGGGATCACCGAACAAGAGATACTTGTGCCAGAGAGCAAACTATCCACCCTGCGCCTGAGCTGCTTCTGCTTGGCCACACAAACCAGGAGGTGGGCACTGCAACTTGCCAGACCCGCCAAAATCCCGCTCGAACACGACAGCAGGAACACAAGACTGGCCAAATCTGGATGGGAGATACCGGGGAAGGATGAGCGTGTTTCGACCAAGCAGGCAATTGTGCGAACCTTCTGGTGAAGGCGACAAGTATTATCCTGTAAGGCCACAAGAACCCCAGCAGTAGCAATCAACTAGATTCAAACACTATCCCGAATAACGGCAGGAGTATTTGCTACGTAAGATAAGGTGGACCCTAACATGAGGACAGGGCAGGACTCTGCCAAGGATAAATCAGGGGGTTTCCCTAGGTTTTCTCGGGAAAACAAAAGGAGCTGAGCCATCAGATCAACCCCGATTTGGCTGGGGAACGAGGATTCGAACCTCGGCATACAGATCCAGAGTCTGCTGTCCTACCACTTTTGAGCACGAATTTCAGGCTGTGTAGCACGAATGTAGCAATCACCGGGGCATCGCAAGAGGGAGAGAAGCGATGCTTAACACCGGCAGTGTCTATCAACGAGCAGACGGGAGGTGGTGTGCTGCGTTACAGGTCAACGGTAGACGCAAGATCTTGTATGGCAAAAACGAGAGAGAAGCCAAGAAGAAGCTGATTGAATTGCAGGGCCAACTTCTAGTGAATGGTGGCTTGCCCGATGCTGGAAAGCGAACAATGGGCGATCTCCTTGACCTATGGCTAGCCTCAACAGGGCCCAATTTAAAACCCCGCACTTTGGCCGAG
>JAUSEJ010000145.1 GCA_030650265.1 Dehalococcoidia bacterium
TCATCGCAAATTTCACCCTTTCCCTCGCCTTCAGCCTTTGCCTAACCCGGCACAGCCGGAACCGAAGACTGAAACTGCCAAAACCGTCAAATCATGCGCGTTTCGCCCATAATCTTGGTCGTAAAGTACTAATATGAATCAAGTCCGGAAGGCGTGTTTTCGTCCGGGCTTCTAGGCCCTTTTCGAGGATATTGCGCACGGTGCGATACGAGGGATCGCCAAAGGCATTGGCGCGGGCGCAGGCGGCGTCGAGACGGTCGGAGCCGTACTTGTCGGCGAGGCGAATGAGGCCCTGGCTCTGACGCAGGAAGTGCAGGGCGTGGGTGGACAATAGGCTAGCGACGGCAACAGCTACCTCCGGCCCCAGTTTTGCCGCCTGTTGTCGACACCAGGCCGGGTTGTGCTGGAAGAAAGCGGCTTTCTGAGGCGGATAGTCGGTCCAGTCGGTCTGGCGCTTCCCCTTGGGGACGCGCTGGTGGCTCTTGACGCGTTCTTGGTTCAGATAGAACTCTACCCTGTTGGCCGTAATCCGGGCGTCCAGGTCATAGCCAACGTAGCGGTAGGGGATGGAGTAGAGGGCGCCAGCGGCATGGGCATGACAATCTGGGTGCACCGTGGGTTTTTCCCAACTCGCCGATTCGAAGGGCTCGGTAGGTAGAGCCTGTAACGCGAAAGATTCTACGCTCTCGAACACCACAAGGGGGCGCTGACGAGTGGTGCCGTGAATGCGTCGACCGGCGACCTCCATGCACCAAATTGCGGCAGCGGCGTTGATTTCTTCGAGACTGAGGAAGTTGCGGCCAGCCCAGAAACTGTCGCGGGCGTAGGGCACCATGCGTTCGACGCGTGGCTTGTCCCTGGGATGAGCAACTCTACAGGGATCGATTAGAGTGCCATAGTGGTCGGCCAGTTGCTGGTAGCCCCGATTTATTGCCGGGTCATAGAGGTCTGGCTTGAGGACGCCGGAGGTAAGATTGTCGATGACGAGGCGTTGGGGGACACCGCCGAGAAAGGCGAAGGCGGCGGTGTGGCATTCTAGCCAAGACAACTGATCGAGATGATGTACTACCCGCAGGAACATGTGGCGGCTATGAGCTAGGACGAGCAGGAAGGCCCACAGGCGCCGGTGGTGCCCAGTTTGGGGGTCAAGCCAATAGCCGAGATATCCGAAGTCGATCTGAGCCTCCTCGCCGGGTGGCGGATCGTCACGGAGGACGGTAATGGCGATCGGTTGATACCCCTCGGGCCAGGTGTGCCTGAGGTAGCGGTAGAAGGTGGGCAGACTTCCGGGAAGATGCTGCTCGTCGTGAAGGCGCTGCCAGACCGTGCTGGGGTGGTTGGCCTTGAGGCCCTCGACGATTTCGTCGTGGAAGGGAATGATCTGCGCAAAGATGGGAGGCTGGTGCTGCTTATCCGCATGGTTGGGGAAGTTGGTGCAGACGAACTCGCTCCATTCGGTAGGGGAACACTCGGGCTGACCTTGGTGATAGCCAGCAGCCTCGGCGACTGCGATGAACTTGGCAACGGTATTGCGGCCGACGCCCAAGCTCTTAGCGATCTGACGGGCACTACGTCCAGTGTGCCAGTGTCTGAGAATCTCGACGATGTCGCGCACGGTGAAACTCCTTCGTGCCATATGGCCACTCCTTAACATAAAAGTGACCGAAGTATCGCACTAACGATTTACCACGCGCTACGGGGTGGCTCCATTTCTTGAGAACGGAGTGGCTCCATTAGCTGATAAAAAACAGCGAAAATGGCTCCATTCCTTGAGAAACAGGTGGCTCTATTGTTTGACAAAAACCGGCGAAAGTGGCTCTATTCCTGGAGAAGCGACATAGAAACAGATCGGGCATCTTCTTCGAACTCAAACAATACGGTTTCCGGAAAG
>JAUSEJ010000270.1 GCA_030650265.1 Dehalococcoidia bacterium
ACGAATGGATCGCTAACTTTGCTGCAAGCTGCCACGCCGGTTTGCCCATTGACCCTTTCAGCTACCGTTTCCCCGGCCTTCGATATGACAAGTACGCGACATGGGCTTCTCTCTGGCGTCACACATATATCTTCCCTCGCCACTTTCCTTCGCGTCCATGTTCTCCGACCCTGATCGGCTATTCACTCGGCGCAGTGGTAGCGTTAATTGGTGCGGCTGAATTGCCATCTGAGAGTGAAGTAGCTATATCTCGAGTAATCCTTGTAGCGCCTGCCATCAGCCCCAACCCCAGGATCCTCCAGGATTATGCTCTTTATGTTAGCAAAGGACTCCCTCGCATTCCGGCGCCAGTTGTCGAGGCAAGCGGTGCCGATGATCAATGGCGACGTAGGGCGTTGGTAGCCTTCAGCATATTGGCTGAACGCAAAGTCCATATCCACGTAATCTACTCGGATCAGGACGTCTATGCCCCTTATACTCCCCCTCTACTCTTACCGGAGCACAGCGGCTATCTGCACAACAAGATTGTTCGGCCACGTCGACTGGATCGAGAATTGCCGCCGCCACAAACCCCTATCGAAGAGGTGAACTACCACGTGCGCCTTCGCTCGGCGCCCGAAGTCCTTGACGCTGTTTGCTCTGCCCTGATCGCAGATGTATAGCGTCCGCGGCGACCTTGAGTCCCCCTCTCCGACCACGACCTGACCATCAAGCTCGTCGCCCTCACCCAAGGCCCCCTCGGCGGCGAAGCGGCGGCGAAGAGCATCACTGTGTTTATTTGGCGTTTGGACGAGCAGCCCTCTTTGGAGACGATCGTAGGCCCTTTCCACCAGCAGGTTGTTTGGTAACTTCCACGCCAAACACGCCCGTCGATCGAGCGGGATTATGGCTCTCAAGGCGCGTATTACTTCGAACAAAGGGCCATTTCTCGGACGAACTCAAGTACAAGCTCCCAGTTGGAACCTGGGGTCGGAGTAGATGGAAGCTGGCTGAACATTTGATTCCAGTCCACCATGTGGGCCTCCTCCATGTAAAGATCACGAATGTTGGCGAATAGGCGAGGCAAGAACTCCGGAGAACAATAGGAGGGTGCCAGCATGACATTCAACTTGAAGGCCAAATCCACTTGCGGAGTCATCTGCACATTCGACTCGCGCATGCTATACAGACTATTCACCGATTTGACTAACAGTAATTCACGGCGTCCCCGCGGTGGGAACTTGAAAAAGTAGAACTTCTTAATCATGCTGTCGGTATCTATGCCTGCCAGAAGCCCAATCCC
>JAUSEJ010000160.1 GCA_030650265.1 Dehalococcoidia bacterium
GCATCGAGGGCAGCGTGATGGTCGCGGTTGCCGGCATGGTGGTAACCCGCCAGGCGCCCGGTACAGCCAAGGGACACGTCTTCCTCACCCTCGAGGACGAGTACGGCCTGGTAAACGTCGTGCTGCGGCCTCAGGTCTACGAAAAGTACCGGCGGATCGCCAGACAGGAACCCATCATCCTCGTCGAGGGAATCCTCCAGCGAAAAGACGGCGTGACCAACGTGATCGCCACCAGCCTCACCCCCCTCAAGCGCAAGGAGACGCCGGCCCTACCGGAGGCGAGAAGCTTCCGATAAGGGGCAAAGGGCAAAAGGCGAAAGGGGAAAGGGTCGGTACGAAGTAGTTGATTATTCAATCTGGAGGAGGTATAATAAGACTAGACAGGCTAGCCAGAATGCGTTAAATTTGGGGTATACTCTATGAATGATGTGTGGAAGTTGCAAGATGCGAAGAACAGGTTCAGTGAGCTGGTAGACCGGGTCTTGAAGGATGGCGCCCAGATAGTCACTCGTCATGGAGAGAGGGTCGTAGTTGTCTTACCTTACGATGAGTATGAGAAAATAACCAAACCGGAAGAGAATCTAGTACAGTTTCTTTTGAATTCGCCCTTGGCGGGTTCCGAGCTAGTAATTGAGCGTGACCGCAGTCTCCCTCGTGACATTGGCATCGAGGAATGAACTACCTGCTCGATACTTGCGTATTGTCGGAGTTCACCAAGCGCCGACCAAGCCCCGAGGTCATGGATTGGGTAGCCGCAGTCGAGGAGGAGCGATTATTCCTCAGCGTGCTGTCGCTCGGGGAAGTCAAAAGGGGCATTGAGAGGTTGCCCCAGTCGCACCGCAGAAACGAGCTAGACACCTGGCTGAACAGTTGTCTGCTGGCCAGATTCGCCGGAAGGCTCATCGGACTCGACGCAGAAGTAATGCTGCTTTGGGGCGCTCTAGCCGCTCGCCTCGAAAGCGAGGGGAAGACGATGCCTATTGTCGATTCACTGATTGCCGCGTCGGCTCTATACAACAGTCTCATCCTGGTGACTCGCAACGAACCTGACTTCATACGCGCCGGAACTCCACTTATGAATCCCTGGCGCTAAGGCGTGGCTATTTTCCACCAACCATTTGGGGAGCAGGCGACGGCGACTAAAACACCTCATCCGGAAAGGCAGGCCCTATTTGAGTCTGGAAGGTCAAGTACTTCTCAATCGCTATAGACTGGAATCCCTCATCGCCAGCGGCGGGATGGCCGAGGT
>JAUSEJ010000164.1 GCA_030650265.1 Dehalococcoidia bacterium
TTATAGTGAACGCAGCGAGAGGAGTCGGGGCGCGAATTAAGACGGGCCAACTGGTGATTCTCCAGAGCACGACCCACCCTGGCACGACCGAGGAGGACGTTCTGCCGATTCTCGAGGAGAGATCGGGCCTCAAGGCAGGCAAGGACTTTTATCTTGCCTTCTGCCCGGAGCGCAGTAATCCCGGCGATGCCAAGTTCGGCGTGGAGAACACACCCAAGGTCGTGGGCGGACTAAACCCGGAATCCACGAACGTCGCCGCGGCGTTGCTGGGCGCGATGGGCGCTCCAGTCCACACCGTCAGCTCACCACGAACGGCGGAGATGGCCAAACTGCTGGAAAACACTTTTCGCAGCGTCAACATCGCCCTCGTCAACGAACTGGCCAAGTTGTGCGAACGAATGGATATCGATATATGGGAGGTCATCGACGCCGCCTCGACGAAGCCTTTCGGCTTCATGCCCTTCTATCCCGGCCCGGGCGTCGGCGGCCATTGCATACCCATCGACCCCTTCTACCTTTCGTGGAAGGCCAGGGAACTCGACTTCTACACCCACTTCATCGAACTGGCCGCCGAGGTCAATCAGAGCATGCCCACCCACACGGTCGATAAAGTCATTAAGGCTCTAGGCAGCCGGCGGAAGTCTCTGGCCGGTTCGAAGGTCCTGGTTCTGGGTGTGGCTTTCAAGAAGGATATCGACGACTCCCGCAACTCCGTTGCCGAGCGAATTATCCTGCAACTCCTCAACCATCAAGCCGAGGTGGTCTACAACGATCCCTATGTCCCGGTCTACGATGTGGGAGCGGAGACCAGGCGGTCCGGGTGCATCGAAATGCACTCGGTTGAGCTGACCTACTCCCTTCTCGCCGGCGTCGACTGCGTTCTCATCGTCACCGGCCACAGCCAGTACGACTATCAGCACATCGTCGACACGGCATCGCTAGTCGTCGATTCCTGCAACGCCACCAAGCGCGTTACCGCCGCGGAAGGACGCATCTTCAAGGTTGGCCGCCCCAATTAGCCTCTGTTCGCGCTACATATTTGGTCTCCGGGTAGACGATGTTACCTACAAGGAAAGCGTCGACCTCTGCCGAAGATTCATTGAATCTGGGGGACATCACCGCATCGTCACGCCCAACCCGGAATTCGTGATTATGGCGCGGCGTGACCCGGCCTTTCTGGCAGTGATTAACTCCTCGTCCCTCTCCATTCCAGACGGCATCGGCCTTGTCTATGCCTCCCGCATCTTCAAGTTGCCCCTGCGCGAGCACGTCCAGGGGACGGACCTGTGCGAACTGCTGGCGGCCATGGCGGCGAGAGAGGGCTATCGCCTGTTCCTGCTCGGCGCGGCGGCGGGGGTGGCCGAGGCGGCGGCGAAGAAGCTTGCCGGTCGCTATCCCGGACTCGTCGTGGCCGGGGCCTACAGCGGCTCCCCCGATCCCACCGACGACGACGAAACCGTCGGGGCAGTGCGCGCCGCCGGCAAGGTGGATATTCTCCTCGTAGCCTACGGCGCCCGAAATCAGGAGCTATGGCTGGACCGCAACCTGGAGCGTTCGGGAGTGGCGGTGGGCATTGGCGTCGGGGGAGTTTTTGACTATTTCTCTGAACGCGTCAAGCGGGCACCCGCGCTCGTGCGGAAGGCAAGGTTGGAGTGGCTCTACCGCCTCTACAAACAGCCCTGGCGGTGGCGCCGCCAGCTCTCCCTCTATCGCTTCGCCCTAACTGTCCTCTGGTCTGCTGCCATCGGCCGCAAGGTGGTCTTGACCGCCCCGAGCATCATTCCCACCGACAGGACGGGAACGTAGACTAACCACCCACATTATGACCAGCATGGCCAGTCCGAGGGCGGCAAAACCGATCAGCTTCCCGGCGCCGGTGAAGACCAGGGCCAACAAGCCGAAAGCCAGGCAGAGAGCGTAGATCAGGCCGGCAACCTCCCGCTGCGATAGCCCGAGCTTGAGAAGTCTGTGCGGGAGATGGGCCGAGTCACCCCCTTTGAAAGGTGACCGACCCTGAGAGAGGCGAAAAATAATCACCATTGCCACGTCGACGATGGCCACGCCTACGACCATTGTAGTGGTAGCCAGTTTGGCTCCCCCGATGATCCCGAGAACGGCCAAGCCGTAGCCGATGAACATCGAGCCGGAAGTGCCCATGAAGATGCGGGCCGGATTGAAGTTGAAAAACAGGAAGGCAATGGTCGCACCGGCCAGAGTCAGCGGCAGGACGGCAATGCTGTACTGCCCCAACTGGAAACTAATGAAGAATAGCACGACGGAGGCTATGGCGCCAATGCCAGCGGCCAAGCCGTCCATGGTATCGATGAAATTGAAGGTGTTCATCATACCGACCATCCAGATGACGGTCAGGGGGCCGACTAGAAAACCCGGCACGCTGGTGATACCGCCGAAGGGGCTGGCGATATTATCGATGGCCACCCCAAAATAAAGGGAGATGAGGGCCACGATAATCTGCCCGATAAACTGCACCTTCGGATCGAGTCGTTTCAAGTCGTCGACGATGGCGAGAACGACTATGGCCACCACCCCCAGGGCCAGTCCGACCAGTTTCGGGTATTCGTCCGGGAAGCGGGGCAATAGGGGCCAACTGACGGCGAGACCAAGGAAGAAGACCAGCACCATGGCGTAGCCCCCGGTCCTGGCGACGACCTTCACCCCAAGCTCACCCTGTCGGGGGTGGTCCACGATCCCAAACCGCTTGCCAACCCGCCCCGCCAGCGGTGTTAGAAACAACCCGGCGGTAATTGAGATAACAAACACTAAAGCCAAAGCTGGCAAATACAAATTTCTACCTCAGGAATGTCAGCTATTTCAAAATCATAAATCTTCGTGTCTCTGTGCCTTAGTGTTTAGATCGTTCCCCGTTCTCAGCTTCCACGAGCGAGAAGAGCGCCCGGCTAACCGTTTCGCAGTCGTGGCGCCCGACGAGGCCTCTTATCGACTCGACAGCCGCGAGCAGGTCCGCCAGGGACAGGGTAGGTCCCTTCTGGCTACGAATGTCAAAAATCCCGGAATATGGGGTCTTGTGCCTGCTCTCATAGGGATACATCAGACTCTCGTGAAGACGCTCTCCCGGCCTCATTCCCACATGCCGTACCTCAAGTTCCCTCCCCTCGGGGCCAAGAAGGTCCCAGAGTCGGCGGGCCACGTCGGTCAGCTTCACCGCATCTCCCATGTCCAGCATCATGATGCCCTTGATGCCCTCGGTAAAGGCGGCCTGCGCCACGAAGCAGGTGGCCTCGTCCATACTGATCCAGTACCTGGTCATCCTCTCGTCGGTAACAGTGATCGGCAGACCCAGCCCGATCTGCTCGGCAAATACGCGAATGACGCCTCCCTGGGCCCCCACGGTGTTGACCAGTCTGACGGCACGGATCTTCGTGGAGTCGGGGCGCTCGCGGGCGATGGCCTGCAAGAGAAGCTCGACAATACGCTTCGTTGCCCCGTATATGCTGGGCGGCTGCACGGCCTTATCCGTGGAGGGATAGACGAAGCGCTCCACCCCGGCGCTGATGGCCTCCTCGACAACGTTCAAGCTCCCGAGAATGTTGACCGCGGCGACTTCGTCGGCGTTACACTCGGCAACCGGCACGTGTTTGTATGCGCCCAAATGGTAGACCAACTGCGGCCTCTGGCGCTGGAGAATATATCTGACCTTGCTCCTATCCCGCAAATCACCGAGCACAAGGTGGATGGGAATTCGACGCGCTGCTTCACTCAATCTTTGCTGCAGATAGAAGAGGGAATGCTCGTTGTTATCGAACAGAGTGAGTTCGGAGACGCCGCTACCGATGAGAAGATCGGCCAGAGAGGAGCCAATCGATCCACCACCACCGGTGATCATAGCCGTCTTGCCCGCTATCGACCTGGCCAGGGCCTGTTTATTTATGTCAATCGACTTCCTGCCGGTAAGCACGCTGAGGTCGATATCCTCGAGAGAACTCACCTGAGGTCCCTTCTGATCCATTTAGCTGTCCTTTTTCCATTAGTCCGAATAGATGTGTGACGGGAGAACCGGTGGACCTCACCCCAGCCCTTTCCCATTCTTCTCTGGAAGCACGGGAGAGAAAACTGTCCCTCCACCCTCCACCCTCCACCCTCCACCCTGTTCTTGAAGACGGGCACGCACCGCCAGGATACGTTCCTGCGCTTCTCGCATGTACGTAGCGCGGTTGGGGTCTGGCTCAATCGTCTCGGTTACTATGAACTCGGCCTTCGGCAACAGATCCGCCATGACCAGGTCCAGGTCCATGTCGCCCTGATCGTAGGGAAGTCCCTCGTCGAACAGCCTGGCCGCGTTTGAGACATGCACCTCGTAGAGTTTGTTGCCCAATAACTTAACATACTCTTCGAGGCTTGTCACCTCCCTGTTGCCCGCCAGATACTGCACCAGTTTGGCCAGATCGCCCCCGGCCTCACCGGGCCTGGCGTTGACGGCGTTCAGATAAAGTCTAGCATGGGACACATCAAAGGTAATGCGCAGGCCCTCGACGCGGTCGGTGAAGTAGAGCAAGTCGCCAGGCTCCATGCCAAGCCCCGAAAACATGAAGGCGCTCTGCCGCATCTGCGCCACGGGAGGAATGTTCTCGATGGTCGGCACCATCCCCTGTTTGAGGCACATTCCGGCGTAGCGATCGATAAATGGTAGCGCCCGCTCTCTGATTACACGTCTCGACTCCCTGTCGTGAATGAATGGCTCATAACCGGGAGCGATGCAGTGAATGACCGCCGCCTTTGCCCGCACTTCTTTGCCAAACTCAACCAGACGATCCACAACCTCGCGATCGGCGTCGCTATCCCTGGCCACGTTGAAGAACTGCCCATCCAATGAGCCCAACGGTCCCTCTACCACGTAATTGAACTCTGGCGGGAAGGAGCAGGTTTCCAGCAAGGCCAAAAGCGCCGACAGCCAGTCGGGCGCCGAAATATCGCGCCCGTCGAGATAGAACTCCAGTCCCTCGGGAGCCGGCGCCTGCAACCTATCATCCAATTGCTCTCTGGTCGGCCTGGCCTTGAGAAGTACCCTAGCCAGGGGTCCGCATCCAGTCGACATACAACCTCAACCCCTGCCGTAGATCTATCGTGGGCCGGTAGCCCAGATCCTCTGTCGCCCGCGAAAGGTCGGCAATGTAGTTCTGACCCTCGCCACAATCGCCAATATGAACAATGCCAGACGGAGACCCGCACGCTTCCCTAACCTGAGAAGCCAATTCGGCAAGCGAATAGCCGATACCCGTGGCGATGTTGTAAGTTTTTCCCGCCGGGTCCGGCGCTTCAATTATCGATCTCAGACCCCGAACGACGTCCGCCACGTAGGTAAAGTCCCGACGCGTCCGGCTATCCACAACCATATGCTCGCCGGCCAGAGCCTTTGCCACGAAAAGAGCCACTACGCCGCTCAGACCCTTCCCCGGCCTTTGTCCCACACCATAGACCGAGAACAAACGCGCTACTGTGGTCCTCAGTCCGTAGAATCGACCGTACATCTCCACCCATTTCTCCGCCACTACCTTGGAGTAGCCATAGGGATCGACGGGGCCGGCAGTCAACTCTTCTTTCAAAGGTTCTGGCTGTGGTCGATAGATCCTCTGGGTAGATGCGAGAATAAAGCCCGATCTGGACTGGCGTGCTGCTTCCAACATATTCAGGGTGCCACCGGCGTTCACCCGATTGTAAAGGAGAGGCTGGCTCATGGATAGGGAGGCGTCGGAGAGGGCAGCCAGGTGGACGATATACTCGCCGGTCGCGGCAGCTTCCCGGGCCTCAATCGACTCGATCTCGCATAAGTGATTCTCGGCCGCGTGGGGTGAGTTAGCCTCGCGAGAAATGCCGATCACATAATGCCCATCGCGGGCGAGGGCCGCCACCACGTTGCAGCCGATGAAGCCGCTGCTACCCGTTACAACTACTCTCATTTGGCAGGGCTAAAGTAGTCGATCATTTCCTCGACGCCGTCCTGCAGGCTGCGCTCGGGTCTGAACCCTACTGAATCCAATCTCGATCCTATCTTAGGCGCACCCTTCGCCGCTCCCTTCGCCGCTCCCCCAATGTCTTCTATGGAAACAACCACCTCGAGGCCCCTGGTTCGTCCCTCGTCGGCCACGATCTGAGCGACCGCGGAGACCGGCATCATCTCACTCACGGCGTTGACTGCCAGGTAGCCGTCGGGCGCTTCGAGAGCGGCGACTGCCCGCATCGCCCTTGCAGCATCTGCCACATGAATGAAGCCGGTAGGGTTCAACCCCGATCCGTAAACAGCGATCCTCTCACCGCGCACGGCCTGCAGCGAGAACTTGTTGGGAGCGGTCATAAAACGATAGTCCTTCTTCATCACCGGACCAACGCCGTAGGTCACTCCGAGTCGAACGGCGAGGCAGCGCAGTCCATAGCGATAGGCATACATCTCCAGGAGTTTCTCGGCGTAACACTTGGAGAGATGGGAGAGATCCCCGAATCGACCGTAGGGCTGGTCCTCTGTGATCGCCGGCGGCAGATCATCGCCATATACCCTGAAGGAGCTGGCAAATACCAGAGAGCGGGCGCTGTAATGAGCCATGGCGTCCAACAAAAGACGCGGCGCCAGGAGATTCGTATTCTCCGTGTAGCGGGGGGTGGCCGCGTCGGCATGGGCGCTCGCCTGCGCAGCCAGGCTGTAAACAACATCTATGCTCGGGAAGGCCTCGAAGGCCTGTTTGAGGACGCCAGCCCGACCGACGTTTCCTTTGACAAAGACAAAGCGCCGGTCTTCTCTAAATTTGGCGATGGCCGAGGGGTCGGTGCTGAACAAATTGTCCACAGCTACCACTTCCTCGCCCTCCGCCAGTAGACCGCGGACCAACTGGGCGCCGATGTAACCAACGCCGGTTACCATGATTGCCAAATCAGCCTATCTCCCCTGCCCAATTTCTGCTCTCTTCGCAAAATTGGCTGCAACTTGCGCCAGACCCTCTTCGAGAGACGTCGTAGGCTCCCAATGAAGCAGACTTCTCGCCTTGCTGTTGTCCAGATAGATCCTTAGCACCTCGCCGGCCTTGGCTTGCTCGTAGGACGGCTTTCCCCCGTAACCAATTAGTCGCGCCATGGTGGCGTATAGCTCGTTAACAGTTATCTCCGTGTTCGTCGAGATGTTGAAACAATCGCTCTGTGGGTAGTCGAGGGCCGCGATATTGGCCCTAACCACATCGCCGACAAAAACAAAATCCCTTGTCTGTTCCCCGTCACCGAAAATGGTGGGCCGCTTCCCCTTGACCATCAAATCAGCGAAGATCGTTACGACCCCTGCCTCGCCCTGCGTATCAGCGTGTGGGCCGTAGACGTTGGCATAGCGGAATTTGACGCATTGCAGACCTTTGGCCAGACCGTAGAAACTGATATACTGCTCGGCGGCAGATTTGGAGATGCCGTAGGGGTTCATGGGCCTCATGGGATGATCCTCTGTAACGGGTAGGGCTACTGGCTCGCCATAGGCGGCTACTGTTCCGGCATAGATGAACTTCTTCACGCCGTACTGGGTGGCCAGCCTGAGCACACTCAGCGTGCCCTGAATGTTACTGCGCGCATCAAATTCGAGATCGTCGAGCGATTCGCGCACGCTCACATGGGCGGCATGGTGGCTCACGACGTCGAAGCTGGCCGTGGCGAAGACAGCCTCCAGATCGGGGTCGTTGATGTCCACCTGACAGAAACTGGCCCCCGCCGGCACTCTTTCGCGATTGCCCCGCACGAGGCTGTCGACTACAGTGACCTCATGTCCCCTGTCGATATAGGCGGCGGCAATTTCCGAGGCGATAAACCCGGCGCCACCGGTGACAAGAATCCTCATTGTCTCGAAGCCTTTCCTCTCTTAGTATCAGACCTCCGATAGGCTAGATGGCAGCACCTGTCAGGCCCTGGAGCCCGCGGATATACCGGATTTCGCCGAGGTGCTCGAAGCCATGGGTAATGATAACCTGTCCGAGCAGTCGTTGGACTGTCATCTCGCCCATTCGACCCAGACTCTTAACCTCCGCCAGGTTGCTATCGTTGATAGATGTCAGGTAGGAATCGGCGGCCAGCCATACCTGTCTCATGTATTCAAGAAACGCAACAGCAGATGGCAGAGAGATGTTCCCTGCATCCTCGGCGCTCATTCCGGTTCCTTGAGCGATAGGATCGATACCGAACTTCTTGTCGAGGCCGTCGGACATCCATATCGTCGGCTTGCGTTGTAGCGTCCGCTGGATGACGTTGTCCTCCGTCCGGGCAAGGTGCCATATGTTGAAGGCTATATGGTTGACTTTTCCTGCCGGTTGATAGTGGAGCTGCTCGACGGTCAAATCGCGCAGAACCAGATCAAGCTCGTCGTGCAGGCGGTCAACGGAGTCCCGGATAAACTCTACAGT
>JAUSEJ010000171.1 GCA_030650265.1 Dehalococcoidia bacterium
GCCCGCTTCGTCACTTCCAGAATTCCCGTCACAGATGGCACGTGTGCTAGCTCACGGTAGAGGGAATCCGACCAGCCTTTGATGTCTACCCTATAGGCATCTAGGTATGGGCCCATAAGGTCGAGTGCCTCCGGTGTCTGATACCCGTTGGTAACGAATGTGGTGTATAAACCCTGAGCCTTGGCCAGCCTGGCGCAATCAAGGGTATATTCGAGCCATATTCCCGGCTCGTTGTAGGTCCAAGCGATGCCCTTGCAACCATGGAGTTTGGCTTGTTCGACCGCCGATTCCGGACTTAGCGTCTCCGTCTCGCGGCTCGAGGCGCCTGGCCTGGCGAAGGATATCTGCCAGTTCTGGCAGTGCTTGCAGTGAAAGTTGCAGCCTAGAGTGCCCAAGGAAAAGACCATAGTGCCTGGATAGAAATGATAGAGCGGTTTCTTCTCAATCGGATCGACGGCCAGCGAAGATACCTCGCCGTAAACAAGGGTGAAGAGCTTGCCGCCATCGTTCAGGCGCGTGTTGCATAACCCGCGTTTTCCGGGAGATACTATACATCGCCTCTGGCAGACGCCACACCTGACGCTACCGTTCGGCCTCTTATCATATAGAATGGTTTCGCGCAATGAACTGCTCCCTGGGAACTGATTCTAATAGATTATAGCATGGATCCAAGGGTCAGTGGACGAGTGCAGAGGTCAGATGTCAGGGCAGGTCCCCTGTCTTTTGCTTTTCGTCTTGACAACGGCAGAGCGGTAGGGTAACTTATCAGTACGCTGTCGGGCCCGGTACTCAGGAAATTGGTTGAGGAGGAGAAAGTGACACAGATTAGTGGAGGCGAGGCCGTAATTAGGGCCCTCAAGGCCGAGGGTGTAGACGTTGTCTTCGGCATCCCTGGCGTTCATGCCCTGTCCATCTATGATGCATTGTACCACCACCCGGAAATTCGCCATATTGCTGTCAGGCACGAGCAGGCGGCGGCCTATATGGCAGATGGATATGCCAGAGTTACGGGCAAGCCCGGAGTGTGCATAACCACAACGGGGCCAGGCGCTGCCAATACGGTTGCTGCCATGGGGACAGCCTACGCTGACTCGATTCCTATCCTTAACGTCATGACACAGATAGAGTCTGATCTGGTCGACAAGGGCAAGGGATCGCTCCACGAGGCCAAGGATCAATTGGGGACCTTCAGGTCTTGCACTCGTTGGAACACCAGGGTAGACACCAGCGAAGAGGTTCCGGCGGCAATTCACGATGCCTTTCGGCAGATGATCCACGGTCATCCCGGGCCAACGGCCGTCGAGATCTGCGCTGACATCCTCGAAAAGCGGGCTGACGTCGAGCTGTTCAAGTTCGAGGCGGTCGCCCATCCCCGGAAGCGTGAGACTGAATTGAAGGTTCGGCAGGCAGTTGAGGCGCTATTTAAGGCCAGGTCGCCGGTGCTGTGGGTTGGTAGCGGCGCCGCCATGTCCAATGCTTCAGACGAGGTACGCCGTCTAGCCGAGCTGCTAAAGGCGCCGGTGCTGACCTCTATGAGAGGAAAAGGGGTGATCCCCGAGGATCATCCTCTCTACATTGGTCCTCGTGCCACCGAGCCATTGGTGAAGAACCTTCTGGCTGAAGCTGATGTCATGTTGGCGGTGGGCACCTGTTTTGGCTATGGATCTACGGCCAATTGGCAGGTTAAGATGCCGGAGCAGCTCATCCAGATCGATCTTGACGAGAAAGGGATTGGCAAGAACTATCCTGCTGCCCTCGGTCTCGTGGGAGACGCCAAGGCTGTGCTTGGGCAGGTCATCGAAGGTCTCGGGGATTTGAAGGCCGACAGGCCGGCTGTAGAGGCCACGGTCGCCGAAGTCATGAAGAAGTCCTCCGAGTGGGCATCGAAGCAGAACCCGGTCATGGCGGGGCTAATGAGGGACCTTAGGGGTGTGCTTCCCCGGGACGCGGTTGTCGTTTGTGACGCGACTAAGGCGGCCAACTTCGTCGGACGCGGATTTCCGGTCTATGAGCCCCGCAGTTATCACTTCCCGATCGGCTACGCCACTCTTGGCTTCGCTTTCCCGGTGGCTCTTGGCGCCAAGATTGGTGTGCCTGACAGGAAGGTTGTAGCCATCTGCGGCGATGGTGGCTTCCAGTTCTGTCTCCAGGAGTTGGCTACGGCCGTGCAGTTTGAGATCGACATTACCGTTCTGATATTCAATGACCAGCGCTGGGGCGTGCTTAGGGATTTGCAGGACCTCCACTATGGTGGTCGTCGCTACGTGGTTGACCTGGTCAACCCGGATTTCGTCAAGTTGGCCGAGGCCTATGGAGCCAACGGGTTGCGGGTCAACGACCTCAGCGAATTCGGCTCGGTCGTCGGACAAGCTCTTTCGTCGGGCAAGATCACTGTGGTAGACATACCGATGGAAGTTCAATCGCATCCTCGGGTACCGAGCAGGCAATGGTCTAGCTGAGGGCTTTGCCCCACTAGTCGCCGGTTCATGGATGTTCTGATTAACCGTAGGGGCGAACCTTCTGCGGAAGGATGCCCCTACTCAGCTTGCCATGTGCAGATTCGGTGGATGTGCGGCCGCCGGAGTTTTGGTTTGCCATCGTTGTTGAGAGATGGTATGACGCCATAAATGATGCTATATGTCGAAGTGGAGTCATTGTAGTGCTTGGGTCCTTTGTTCGGGTTGTTTCCTTCCCTCCTGGCTGGATACTATTTGGAATTGCCTTTCTCT
>JAUSEJ010000174.1 GCA_030650265.1 Dehalococcoidia bacterium
ACGGCGAGGAGAGACGTGCGGCGTTAGTCCTTCACCGGTCCCTCAAGTTGGCCGGCGAATTGCGAGAAGCGGGAGAGCGAAGTGCCGGGAGGCTGCGCCAGGCAATGACGGCGCTCATAGAGTTGGAGCCACTGGCCACGATCGACTACGTTAGCGTGGCTGATGTCAGGACGCTGGAGGAACTGGACACAATCGTCGGTCCAGCTCTCATATCCCTTGCAGTACGAATTGGCAAGACGAGGTTAATCGATAACACGATCCTCGAATAGATTATTCTACGACCATGATCTGGCCGTTGCCCTGCTCATCGGCGGTCACGAAAAAGACGCGGCTGTCGCTGGACGTTGCTGCGGCGACGATTGTGTCTTCTTCCAATTCGGCCAATAGACGTACGGCCCTGGTCCTTACGTTGACGGCCTCGTGTCGTCGCGAAGCCCGCGGAGTCTTGATGGCGACATCGAAGTTGAGGTAGGCTAGCTCGCCGCTATTGGGAATCCAACCTACAGGCCAGCCACTAGGGCCAAGCAATGTCTTACCTGAGCCGTCGGCGTTCATGACCCCTATCTTTAGTGGCGCCTCAGGTCGCTCTCTTTCGATTGCCGAGTAGGCGATTCGCTTGCCGCTGGGCGACCAGAAAAGGTCGGAGACCTTGAGGTAGTTGGAAGTGAGGTTCTTCGGCTCCCCTCCCCGCCTTTCGATGGCGAAGGCATTTACAGCGTTGCCCTTGCCCATCGTGAAGAGAAGTTTGCTGGTGTCTGGCGACCACGTCAGGTTGCCTGAGATCGTGCCAATTGTCTTGGCGCCCGGCCCGCCATAGAGAGTTTTCAGGTCGCTCCCATCTGGACGCACCATCCACAAGGCTGATTCGGCTGTCTCTGCGTTCAGGTTTTTGCGTGACCAGAAGGCGACAAATCGGCCATCGGGTGACCAGGCCGGACCGGAGACCATATCGTAGAACATGAGATCGACAACGCCTTCCATCGCTAACGCCTGCTCTGCCATGACGCCAATGGTTCGCTTTTGTTCGCCTTCGGCTTCGTCGAGGTAGGTGAACGAGGCGCTATCAGGCCCCC
>JAUSEJ010000189.1 GCA_030650265.1 Dehalococcoidia bacterium
TAAGCGCATTCGGCGGGGAGTCTTCCGTCCTTCCGCAGAAGGATTCGGAGTTGGTTGCCGCCATTGAAGAGTACATTCGGTTAAACAACGAAAGTCCCAAACCATTCATCTGGCATAAGAAGGCGGACGAGATTCTGGGGAAGCCAGCTAGATGTATAGCTGTTACTGGGACAGTACACTAGTTTATTGGCGATGGATTCGCATCAGGCTACAAAGAGGAGTGGTCAATGACCCGAGTCGATGAACTACAGAAGAAGTATCCGAACCTCGCCCGCGAGATCATCGTCAAGTGGGACGTCTTGCGCCACGGCATCAAGGACTCCGAGGTTCTTGACAAAGTCGCAATTTGGGACCGGGCGGGCTCGTTCCAGAGTCGCGACCTCCACGGGGTGACCCTGCAATCGATGGAGGAGAAGAGGCCGGGAACATTCTCGAAGCCCGGCTTTGTGGTTCGACCGGACCCATTCTTCATGGAGAACGGCCTCGGCGTTAGATTTCCCCGGGCCCTTGACAGCCCCTACGAGATCTGGGAAGTAGGAGAAGACAAGTTTGCCCTCCTTGAGGGAGACGAGAAGGTCACAGACATCTACTTTCCCAGTCCCAAACCGCGCAACGAAGAGGCGGTGACCAGTCGCGGGACGCCGGTTTCGAGCCTCGTTTCCGGTATCGGCCACTGCTTCCGCATCGATCCGGTCCGGTTCTGCGAGTATTTCAGCCATGGCGAACAGTGCAAGTTCTGCAACTATAATTCTACCTACAAGGATGCCGGCAACGTAGGCATCGAGCGCGCCGTGGCGCTGAATCTGGCAGACACGGTAGAGGCCTTCAAGATCGTCGGCGCCAACACCCGCCTTGTCGAGGGGCGTTTCCAGATGGGCGGTTTTAACAGCAGCGAACAGGAGATGAAGGTCTACTTCGATTTCGTCGAGCAGATCGCCTCGGGAACCTCCTACAGGACCAATATTCAGATCAGCACCCAGCCGATGTCCAAACAGCACATGCAAAGGCTGAAAGATGCCGGGCTTACCTGCGTTAGCTTCAACCTCGAGGTATGGGACCCGGAGATCTTCGCCGAGGTCTGCCCCGGCAAGGCCAAGCATCGCGGCCGCGAACGCTATCTGGAGGCCTATCAAGAGGCGGTGGAGATTTTTGGTTGGGGTAGTGTGGGATGCGACTTCGTGGCCGGCGTTAGCCTGATGCCAGATAACGGGCACAAGACCTGGCAAGATGCCAGAGATTCCCACATCGAGGGAAACCGCTGGCTGATCCAGCACGGCGTCATGCCGGTTTTCATTGCCCTGCGGCTGGGGGTTGGCTCCATCTACGGTGACGATCCCGCCAATCGGGAGAAGTTGCCGCCGACGGAGTATCTGCTGGAGGTGGCCATGGCCCATCATGCTGCCATGCTGGAGTACGGCCTATATGATCGGTTAAACAGGCTCCTTTATTGTCCCATGGATTGCCTGTCACC
>JAUSEJ010000193.1 GCA_030650265.1 Dehalococcoidia bacterium
CCTGTAAGATATTGCGGAATCGCCGCGCTATGCTTGAACGCCTCCAAGATGGTGCTGTTTGGCTGTATTGTGTTCTGGCCGTCCGAATGGATTTACTATGTTGCTGCCGCCCTTGCCGGGTTTGCCACGGCGGCATTTATACCCGTTCAGGAGGTCATTTGGGCCGCCTACTTTGGTCGTATTTCTTTGGGTGCGATTCGCAGCATTTCCATGCCGTTTACTATCGTTTTCAGCGCCGGAGCGACCATTCTCGCCGGTTGGGTCTACGATACCTTCGGCAGCTACCAGGTTGCCTTCGTGCTCCTGGCGATTTGCTTCTCGATCGGCGCAGTTCTCGTCTACTTCACCCATCCCCCAAGGAAGACGGTGGCGTTAACGCTGCCAGACCGCGCAGCGGCGGAAGGATAGAGATTTGCCAATGGTGTCTAGCGTTGTTTCCTTAACACGGAAGCGCTTCTACTACGGTTGGGTGATCGTCGCCACGGGCTTCTGCAATATGTTTATGCTCAGAGGGATGGAGAGCTTCGGCTTCGCGATCTTCCTCAAGCCCATGTGCGATGAACTTGGTTGGACCAGGGCGATGTTCTCTGGCGTGCAGTCACTTGGCACTCTTGTTAGTGGCCTCATCTCCTTCGGCATCGGTCCGATTATCGATAAACGAGGCGCTCGAGGACTGATGCTGTTCGGCGCCGTTATCGCCGGTGGGGGGTATATCGCGCTCAGCATGACCAGAGACTTGTGGGATTTCTACCTCATCCGCGCCTTGCCTGTAACTATCGGTGTTGCCTGCGCGGCTTCACTGCCTGTAAACGTAGCCATTGCCAATTGGTTCATTCGTAAGCGTGGCAAGGCGATTTCGTTCGGATTTTTGGGGGCGTCCCTCGGCGGCGTGGTTCTGGTCCCTATCCTGGCTTACCTGATCGCGAGCTATGGCTGGCGTGTGGCCTGGGTGGTCTTCGGACTAGCGGCGTGGCTAGTGATTATTCCACCGGTAGCCATCTTCATGAAGAGGCGACCGGAAGACGTGGGTTTGCTGCCGGATGGCGATTCGCCATCAGAGGAAGGACGAATCCAGACGGATAAGCGTCGAGCTGGAAGGAGCTTGCCAACCGAGGTGACATGGACCCGGCGGGAGGCCGTCCGGACCAAGGCCTTATGGCTTACTATTCTGGCCTTTGGCTTCGGAACTATGGGCGCGAGTGCCATGTCTCTTCATTTCTTTTCGTTATTGACTGACATTGGATTGACATCTACTGCTGCCGCAGGATGCATTAGCTTACAAGCCCTATCGTCATCGTTTGCCAAAGTGACCGTAGGTATTCTTGTTGACAAGTACCACGTCAGGCAATGTGGTATTGTAGCGTTTTCCTTGTGCGCCCTGGCCTTTGCTGTATTCGCCATTCTCACAGATCGATCGCCAATTTGGCTGATCTACTTTGCCGCCAGCTTCGCCGGCGTTGCCACGGGGGGAACTACGACCATACAGGAGGTGCTCTGGGCAAATTATTTTGGCCGACTGTCTCTCGGTGCTGTTCGCAGCGTTGGCCTGCCATTTGCCATTGCTTTCAGCGCTGGTGGACCCTTTGCCGCGGCCTGGGCCTACGACAGATTTGGCAGCTACCAACTTGCCTTTGCCGTCATCAGCGTCCTTCTTGGCGTCGCCGTCATTTTTGTTTACCT
>JAUSEJ010000200.1 GCA_030650265.1 Dehalococcoidia bacterium
CGCCGAGCTACTCAAGAAGGCTGCCACTATCGACGACATCCTCAAGGTCCAACAGAAACTCGGCGACACAAGGGGTCAGATCGAGCGAATCAAAGGTAGAATGATCTACCTCGAGAGACGATCCGACATGGCGACGATTACCGTGTCCTTGCGGCCTGATTCGCCTGCTAGAAATGTTAATTCCCAGACATGGGACCCGATTAGGGTAGCCTCGGATTCGTGGGAAGCTTCGATGATCTTTCTCCAGACAATCGGCAGCTTGGTGATCGCTATTGCCGTCTTCTTCTGGTGGTTGATCCCAATGGCGATTCTGGCAGTGATCGCCTGGCGGATTTGGCGGAGCCGTCGCCGGCCCACGACAAAGCCCGCAGCCTAGTCGGCAACCATCCGGTCTGCCATCAGGATCTCGGAATGTTCGTTGGGGGCAGGTTCGATACCTGCCCCCAGGCCTGGCAGCGCTAACCCGCTGGAAGAGCGCCACTTTCTGCTTTTTCCTCCTTGACCAGTTCCAGGCGATATGTCCTTGTCAATATGTTGAAGAACAATGTTTTGATTGTTGCGTGTTGGCGGTGGTGCGGGTTTGTGGCCATCGCCTCCGCCTTATGACGTTTCCGTATTTCTGTGGTAAAATGATTATAGGTGTGGTTCCACAGCCTGGTGTTCCACTGTTTGAAGATGCTTCAGCAGAGCCCGGCAGTTTATCGTTTGCGCCGGAATGTTCGTTGTTGCAAGTGAGTCGGGCGCATATTATAATGAGAAGGTTGGAGCGGGCTCACAATCACGCAGGCGCCTTTGCTTTTTGAGAGGCCTTGTCAATTTGGACACCAGCCCTACGCTCGCATTTTCGACAGATAATGCTAGCCGGCCCTGTAGACGCGGTCAGCGTGTCGTAAGCTAATATGCAGCCGAACATAGTGTGAGTGACGTCGCCGCAAAGCGCACGGGAGATTGAAGCGATGAAACTGAGAAAGATCCTTGTTCCAGTCAACGGTAATGTAACCGACGCGGACGCTATATCGCTTGCCTGTCAACTTACGAAGAAAGATAAGGGGAAGGTCTACGCCATCTACGTAATTGAGGTCAAGCGAACTCTGCCCCTAGACGCTGAGATCCAACCGGAGGTCGGCAAGGGAGAAGAGGTTCTCGAACGCGCCCAACAGGCTGCCAGCGAGGCCGGCTACGAGATCGAGACCGAGTTGCTTCAGGCGCGTGAGGTTGGCCCGGCTGTGGTTGATGAAGCCGTTGAGCGAGGGGTAGACCTCGTAATTGTTGGGGTAACTTACAAGAAGCGGTTTGGGGAGTTCAATCTGGGCAAGGTAACGCCCTACGTATTGAAGAACGCTCCCTGCCGGGTATGGCTCTGCCGCGAGCCAATCCGGTAGGACGATCCGCCGACTGAAGTCGGCGGCGAATGCATGAGCCAAGATTGGCCTCATGAGGAGGTTCAGGCTGTGAATGTAGTTATTATGGGGTGTGGCAGGGTAGGAGCCAAGCTGGCTTCCATGCTGGATACTGAAGGCCATAGGGTTACGATTATGGACACCGATTCCGACTCATTTCGTCGACTTACCCCCGAATT
>JAUSEJ010000272.1 GCA_030650265.1 Dehalococcoidia bacterium
ATGAGCCAAGAGGAAAGGCATGCGGCCGCCGTAGCCCTCGGGAAACTCGGTGGGAAGAAGGGCGGTCCAGCGCGAGCTGCAAGGCTGACTGCGGAAGAGAGGAGTAGGATTGCGCAATCAGCCGCTAGGGCACGATGGCACTCTAAAGGAGGCGATGGATCGTAGGGTCTGCCATGCCTAACACAATGCCAAGAAACGCCAACCAATTCGTAGAGTACCAGTTGAACGAGCTCCTCAAGGCTCTTGAGGACAAGCTCGGCGATTCAGATGTTATTACATTCAATGGTCCTATCATATTTGGCGTTGATGACATAATCCGCTCCGTCGTTGAGCAGAAGAGACAAGAGAAGCCCAACCGCGACAGGCTAAGCGTCATCCTGACTACCAATGGCGGGTACATAGAGGTAGTGCAGCGGATCGTCGATACTCTTCGCTACCACTACCCTCAGCACGTAGAGTTTGTCATACCCAACTACGCCTTTTCTGCGGGGACCGTCCTGGTTATGTCGGGTGACAGAATCTACATGGATTACTATTCAAGGCTGGGGCCGATCGATCCACAGGTGCCGACCGCGAATGGGCAAATGGTTCCTGCTCTTGGCTATCTTCATCGGTACGAAGATTTGCTTAGGAAAGCCCAACAGAACAAGTTATCCACCGCTGAAGCTCAACTGCTGATTGCTGGGTTTGATCAAGCGGAACTCTACAAGTACGAGCAGGCCAGAGAACTGTCAATCACCTTGTTGAAACAATGGCTTGCAAACTATAAGTTTAAGAACTGGCAGTATACGGAAACCCGTAAAATAGCGGTCACGAAGGCCATGAAAACGAGGCGTGCCGCCAGTATTGCGGAATCCCTCAACAATACGAAGAAATGGCATGTGCACGGTCACGGGATTTCGATGGACGTCCTACGCAAGGACCTTAGATTGGTCATAGATGATTTCGGGAAAATCCCGGAGTTGAATGAGAAGATCAAGGACTATAGCAGCCTAATGAGCGATTATATGGCTAAGAAAGGAGAGACGGGCGTTTTGCAGACTATAGGCGTATATATCCCATTCCTAGGAGGACTTTGATGGAAAATGAGATCGCCTTAGAAGAACTTATCGCCCAGAATCCCGATGTTGATGTGGAAG
Source organism: Dehalococcoidia bacterium (assembly GCA_030650265.1). The sequence goes on from JAUSEJ010000272.1 coordinate 1,140, forward strand.
AACTCGCACGGTCCCTCAAACTGTTGCAAAACCTTCGTGCCAATGGCATAAGTCGACGAGGCTACCATCTGGCCTCGCCACTCACCCAGCGACGTGCCACTGTCAGTGACACCACGAGCACAGCCTCACGAGTTGTTCACGTAGCCCGTCGTTAGCGCTGACACAGCGCAATCCTGGGGGCCTGTCCCATAAGGCAGGCCCCTAAGTTATTTGTTGTCAATACATAAGGCAGCGACGACGAGTAAGAGCCCGCCGCTATCAACGGCTCCGTCCTAACGGCTCAGAACGACAATGAACGCACCACGAACACCCTGTGCCTGTCCGCATACATTTACTCAGGCCCGCTTCAATCGCACGACTGAGCCTTCCAACCTGACGAAGCACGATTTCGCAATCCGACCGACCTTGACAGGGCAGGAATGATGCCACCAGGCGAGGGCGAAGGTAGCGTACGGCAAACATGAAGCAGTCCCTTCGCCCTCGCCTTTCCTGATTCTGGCCCGCCCTGTCAAGGTTCCGCTTCGCCGGTCTGCCGGTGGGAACGAGGCTCAGGCTCAGGAAAGCACCGGCAGCCCTCGACCTGAACAGCACCAATAATAGCGATGCCCCTTTGTCTGTCGACGCCTGGTCAAGTCCTCTCGCCCCGACCGGACGTACCGGATGCGCCACCGCCTCGGCCCCGCCGCCCTACAAGGTGAAGGCGGCCGTAGGGGAGGCCCTGGAGCCTCCCCTACGAGTGTCAACCGGCGCAAATGTGCTTGGCGAGCTATCGCCGCTTCCGGTGTGCGGAAGGCAGCGCTCTCTAGTTTCTTACAAAATCGACCAGGCCCACCTGTTGGCCGGAGCCCGAGCAGTCCCCTGAAGTCGTATCCACACCGGCCGGATTGGACATCGGATTGGAATCCTTATCCTCGATGAAGACGGTGAGATGGAC
>JAUSEJ010000202.1 GCA_030650265.1 Dehalococcoidia bacterium
AGCGAGGTGATTCAAGAGGCGCTGCGAGAATATGTGCAGAGCAAGCGACAATCAAAGCGCGGTAGGATCTCCTTCGTGGGCGCTGGCCGGAGCAATCGCGCGGATATCTCTGAGAAAGCAGAGGAAATCTTGGCAGAGGACATCCGTCGGACCGGTGGCTGGAGCTAGAGATGGCGATCATAGTTGATACGGGTCCCTTGTTCGCCCCGGCTGATTTTTCGGACGCACACCACGAGAAGGTGGCCGAATTCGTCGCCATGACCAACGAGGTAATGGTCTTGCCTGCCTTGGTTCTCCCCGAGGTCTCCTATCTAGTCAATAAGTATCTTGGGGTTGATGTGGAAGTTCAACTGCTGCGGTCGATCGCGTCCGGTGAAGGAGGCTTGCGACTGGAAGGCGTAACTAGAGCGGACTTGACCAGGGTGGCTGACCTCGTCGGGTAGTACGCAGATGCAAGAATCGGTCTTGTCGACGCCTCCATTGTGGCGACTGCCGAAAGACTAGGCATAACTAGAGTTCTGACGCTCGATCGGCGCCATTTCGCCATGTTTCGTCCCTCTCATTGCGGCGCTTTCGATCTTCTTCCTTAGGACGGATATTGCAGATGAAGATGAAAATTTTCAGGTTGGACGAGCAAACCGTTGCCGCCATGGAGGAGATTCGCGACCACGGGCGATTCCCGACGCAGAGTGATTTCGTCCGCATGGCAATAAGGCGGCTCGTTCGGAAAGAGCGTCACCGGAAGTTGCGATCACAGATCCGGGGCATGCCGAACATAGCCCGCATTTCGCCGTCGTTGTGTCTGATGGCGCTTACAACTGGCTCTCGACCATCGTCGTTGTGCCGTTCTCGGCTGGCGCAAGGCGCTTCGAATTTCGACTCGAAACGGCCATTAACGGGGTGCGAACCCGGGCGCTGATGGATCAAGTAACGTCCATCGACAAGGCCTTCTTGCGCGAGTACGTTGGGTCTCTAGTCGGTGAGGTGGTTTTGGAGGAGATAGGCTCCTATTTGCGCGACATGCTTGACCTGCCGGACGATTCGCTCTGGTAATAGTCAGCGGCTTCAAGAAAGATGCGATTCCAGGCGGGCTAGTGCAATTGAGGTTAAGGTGTAATCGAAGCAGGTGCAACCAATTGGAGAGTGGGAAAGTAGGCGCGATAGTAGCCGTAGTCGCGAGTCAGAAGACGATCTGCCTGCTGTAAGGCGTGTCCGCCTACAAGGAAGTCCGGAATAATGTGTTGCCGCCAGGTCAGAGGTGCTTGGCAAACGGA
>JAUSEJ010000273.1 GCA_030650265.1 Dehalococcoidia bacterium
ACAAATTGAGCCGGAGCGGGAGCCGACCGCGGTGTTCGTGAAACCATCGGTTGGGTACCAAGTGGGACAGCCAAGGGGCGCAGGACCAGGTGAGTTTACCTTGCAGGATCGACAGTCTTACTACCGAAGCACCCATTTGCAGGCAATCAAGTTCGAGATAGCGCGGCTCGTAGTGGCAGGACTGGAACAGGGAGCCAAGAAGAGGCTGGAGGCTCGCCATCAACTCTTCCCCCAGGTGTTGCGTATCGTTGATCAATTCGTGCGGCAGCGGGTAGACTTCCGTGGCGAGCACCCGTGTGAGTTAGGTTTGAAAAGATATGTGGACAGTTCGGTAGAGCGCTTGATGACGGCTATCGAACCCGATGACGCTCAAGGGGAGCCGCCCCTGTTGCCAATCTTGAATCGATACAAACCCATCGGGTCGACGGCGGAGGTGGACTTCAAGACGGTCAAGCAAGTGCATGACTCCATTCACAGCCACGTCAATCAGGTGACGGTTGACACACGCACCTGGGAAAGCTCAGCAGTCTTCCGGCTTGAGCATGCGGCCCTCGGCGGACTGGTGGCGTGCTACGCCCGCAACGATCACCTGGAACTGACGGTCCCATATGACTATCTCGGAGTCAGCCACCACTACGAGCCTGATTTCTTAGTGAAGCTCTCGAACGCTGTCCATCTACTGCTGGAGATCAAGGGCTACGAAGACGACCAAGACAAGCAGAAACACCAGGCCGCTCAGCGCTGGGTGTCAGCCGTGAACAATTGGGGCCAGCTTGGGCGATGGGAATTCCATATGTGCAAGGACCCGCAGATGCTGGTGCGAGAGTTGCGGCACTTGGCGCAGGGCTCGTAGGTCTCTCCGCGGGCTTCCTGGTCGGTTCCGCCTCCTTGGTGACTTCCTCCACGATATAGACGGCGACCGGGTCCGAGACAAGTTATCGCTTGAAACCACTAGGCTTGTATACCGTATGGTTCGGGTCGTACCACATTAGGTACAGCACATCTTTGGCCCGATATCCCCAAACTCTCGCGGGGCCTCCCACACCAACTTGGTAAAGAGTTTCCATGCCCGGTTGCCGGTCGCGCAGGAGTACCTGAGCAGGCTTTTCTATCTTGGCTGCGGGTACCGGATGGCAGTGTTTCTGCCGGTCGAGTTCGTGCCATGCTGTGTCTTCAAACCGATGTAGGTGGCTCGCTAGAATGTGGAAGAATCGTTCTATCGGGATTTGCCTCCATCCCCACTCTTTGTGTTCTAGCTCAATGTATTCGGGACTAACCTTCCATCTGAAGGTAGCTTCGTCTACCGTCTTGATTCCAGCGGGAGCCCTTGCGATCTTCCCGGTAGACAGTGGCACCACATTGGCGCTTGTTCTTTTGTCCCTGCGGCTCAAGAGAGAAGGTAATCAGCAGGCAATGAGGAATAGTACTCGTGCATGGAAACCAGCGTGATCTCGTTTTCACAGCTTGCGCCCTCTGGAAGCCCCGTGCGAGCATCATTCCAAGGGTCTTCCATGTGACTGAGATCGCTTAGCCACTGTGCGGTACGTTTGCCATAATCACGCAGCACTGCGTCAATAGTCTCTCGCTGCTCATCGCTCAACTTCGAAGTATCGCCCTTACGCAGGCGTACCACCTCAAATGCTCCCCTGTGGTACTCGTACAGTTCCCGTACGACCGGCCCATAGGCCCACGCCTCAATCTTCTCTTTGAACAGAGGCTTCTCATCCCATACAAGAGACCATGCCTGACAGTAGTAAACAAGCTTCTGGAGCTTCATGGCAGTCATTCTGCCATTCTTCTCCAATATGTACTTCGCTACGTCAAAACAACTGACAGGAGCCATTCGTATCCTCCCCAAGCCATGCCTTATAAGCAGTGTAAACCCCTTAAGTAAAGATTTGGGTAAAGAGCGCACAGTTGTTCTATTATTTTCCCAAACTGACCCACCACCAATTCCTGCCTTGTTGTCCGCGGCCTAGGTGATCTCTGGCGCAGACCGTCGGCATCGAGAACGATGCCGACTACTACTGGACGAGTCAGTCGCTAACCGGCTCCGTCATCCCTTTCGCTTCGTGAACACCAACGGGTTGGTGCGTGACCGCGTTGACGGACAGCCTGTTGGCGGTCCTCCCCTCCGTTGCTCGCGCCGGAGTGCTATGCTAGACTTGGCATGCAAAGAGTTGATAAAGCGGGAATGAAGACATGAGCACGATCGTTATCGATATACCACACGAGATCTACAAGAGGCTCCAGGAGGAGGCTCGCGAAGAGGCCCGACACAGGACAACCCGTGAGGTTCTCCAGGCTTCCGGGAGACTCCGGCCTTTGAGTGAGACACTGCGTAGGAAGATCATTCCCGGCGTTACCCTCGATGAAGTCCGAGCGAGCCTGGCCAAGGCCGGCGGCCCGCCACTCAGTGAGATCCTCCTCAGGCAACGAAGAGCCAAGAGGTGACAGACTACTGCCTGAATACTCCGGCATGGGTCGCGCCGGCCTGGACGGAATAGAGTTCGTCTAACCACCTTGCTGGTACAACGCCGTGCCATTCTGGCGAAGCCTATCCCAGCGCGGGCTGGGCGCCAGAATCCAGAGAACGACGCTGAACAGTGTCATTCCGGCGAAGGCCGGAATCCAGAGAACGGACGGTTATGACATACTACGTCTACATACTGGCCAGCAGACGTAATGGGACACTCTATTGTGGGTGTTGCCGATGACCTCATCAGGCGGGTCTATGAGCACAGGAATAATCTCGTCAAAGGCTTCACGGAGAAGTACGGCGTGCACGTGCTCGTACACTACGAGGACTGCGCGAGCATAGAATCGGCCATTCGACGGGAGAAGCAGTTGAAGGAATGGCAGAGGAACTGGAAGTTACGGTTGATCGAGGGGGCTAATCCTCAGTGGGAAGATTTATGCGATGAGATCGTTCCTGGATTCCGGCCTTCGCCGGAATGACAGGGTTCCGGTGTCCAACCCACCAATTGACAGGGTTCTGGTGTCCAACCCACCAATTGACCGGCACAAGTCTGCCGGGCTATTTTGACGCCAGCGCATTGTTCAAGCGATGCGCCGATGAGCATCAGCCTTAGCCCCAACCGGGTACTCAGAGTTCTGGAGGATGAGGCATCCGAGCTCTTGCAGAGAGCCGGTCAACCAGGCCGCGCGGTGAGGAGGGGAGTTGTGAATGACGCGGCGCGGGCGAGGCAGTGCCTCGCCCCTACCGGCGCATGAGAGGCGCAGGATCGAGTCGGTGGTTTCCTCTCCCATGCGCCTCGCCCCTACCGGCTCATGACAGGCATTGCCCAAGACCGATTTCCAGCCGCCTGTGGTAGGGGTGATGGCACTGCCTCGCCCGCCGGTCGCTCTTCGCTCACGCGGCGAATCCAGCCTGATGCTGAGTATGGTCTCCCAACATGGACCTGACGCCGCCTCAACGGCGCCGGCTGCGTCTGTCGGACTTTGACTACCTGGGCGCCGGGGCCTATTTCGTGTCCATCTGTTCGCATAAGCGGGGCGCCGACCTTTAGTGAAGAACAAATTCGAGACATCATAACGGGCGTCTGGGACTGAATACCCGCGCACCTTGCCCACGTGCGATTGGATGCGTTTGTTGATCGACTGGAGGATAAATCATGGCTTATAAAGACTTGCGCGCCTTCCTGTCCCGCCTGGAGCAAGAGGGCCATCTGGCTCGGATCCAGGTGGAGGTCGACAC
>JAUSEJ010000211.1 GCA_030650265.1 Dehalococcoidia bacterium
GCATCTTGCTGGCCTTGCTGACGTGTTTTGTCATGCTGAGTCATTCCGCAGAAGGACGAAGCATCCGTGAGGGGGCTGGCTGAAGTGGACGGACCCTTCGTTCCTCAGGGTGACAGTGAAATGACCCTTATTAGTTGAGAGCAAAGGAAGGTAATTATGGCTACAGGCATTCGCGATAAAGTAGTGATTCTTGGTATGGGCTGCACCAAGTTTGGTGAGCGTTGGGACGTCGGGGCGGAGCAGCTTATGGTCGAGTCTTTCACCGGGGCCTTGGCGGACGCCGGCATCGACCGTAGCGAAATACAGGCTGCCTGGCTAGGCAATGCCTATGTCCAATACAGCGTGGGCAGGAGCGCCGTGCCGCTGTCCTTGAATCTACGTCTGTCTATCCCCGTTACGAGGGTGGAGAACTTCTGCGCCACCGGCACCGAAGCTTTCCGGGCCGCCTGCTACGCTGTCGCTTCTGGCGCTACTGATATTGCCATGGCGCTTGGCGCCGAAAAGCTCAAGGACACTGGCTACGGCGGCCTCCCCAATTTCGGCTCGACCGACGGAATCATGAAGTTTCTCTTGAATCCGTCGTTGACTCCCCCGGGCTCATTTGCCCAGTTGGCCAGCGCCTATGCGACCAAACACAGTATTCCCATGGAGGATCTCAAAAGGGCAATTGCCCATATCTCGGTGAAAAGCCACGCCAACGCTGTACATAACCCCCGCGCCCACCTGCGTAAGCCGATTTCTATGGAGGAGGCGTTAGCGGCGCCGATCGTGGCCTACCCCCTCGGTCTTTACGACTGCTGTGGTGTAAGCGATGGCTCGGCCTGCGCCATTGTCACCACGCCGGAGATCGCCAGGTCGATGGGTAAGAAGGACCTGATTTCGGTCAAGGCTCTTCAGATCTCGGCGAGCAACGGCTCAGAAATTGGCTTCGACGACTGGGACGGCGATCACTTCGAGACTACCGCCAGGTGTAGCGTCCAGGCCTACAAGGAAGCGGGAATCACCAGGCCCCGGGAAGAGATCAGCATGATGGAGGTTCACGACTGCTTCTCCATCACCGAGCTGGTAACTATGGAAGACCTCTATATCTCGGAGCGGGGAGGCGCCGTCAAGGACGTCATGGAAGGGTTCTTCGATCGGGACGGCAAGGTTCCCTGCCAGATAGATGGCGGCCTGAAGTGCTTCGGGCACCCGATAGGCGCTTCCGGCCTGCGAATGATGTATGAGATGTACCTCCAGTTGCTGGGGCGGGCAGGCCCGCGCCAGTTGCCGAACCCGCGTTTCGGACTTACGCACAATCTTGGTGGCCCACCCTCGCAGAACGTTTGCAGTATCGGCATCGTCGGCCACTACGGCGAGTAACCGGAGGTTCGATAACGAATCGACTCGCGGTTCTGATCAGTAGGGGCAATCCTTCTATGGAAGGATTCGCCCCTACCCCGGTTAGCGACCAGTAGACACAACGTCAGTAATTCACGGGGAGGATTGATTTGAGCGATATAATGTACGGCGAGAAGACGGTAGCCATAGCCTTGAAAGAAGAGGGCGTAGACGCCCTGTTCGGCGTCCACGGCGAGAACAGCTTGCTGGTGGACGAAGGCTGCAAGCTGGGAATGAAATTATTTCACGTGCGTCACGAACAGGCGGCAGCGTATGCCGCGGACGCCTATGCCCGCTGCCTGCGCAAGCCGGGGGTTGTCTTCGTCCACCGGACCAGCGGCTTTGCCAACATCGTACCGGGTCTATACCACGCCAAAGGGGTCGGGAGCCCGATCGTGGCGATTGCGGGCACCCGGGGTTTGGTCGCCGATGGAGACGGAATGGGTGTCCATCAGGGAGGGAAGAGCCCGGCCGAGCTGGCTCAGGGTATATGCAAGTGGACGCAGCGGATCACCAATCCCCATGTCCTCTCGTTTTGGGTCAGGAAGGCCATGATGGATTCGGTTCAATACCCTCAAGGACCGATAACCCTTGAGATGCCCGCCGATATCGGCAAGGCGAAGGGAACTCAGGACCAGCTCAAGTACATAGATAAGGCGAAAGTGCCGGCAGTTCCCAAGACGGCTGGTGATCCCACCTGTGTGCAGAAAGTAGTGGAGATTCTCCTTCAGGCGAAGCGACCGGTTGTTATCGCTGGCGACGGCGTCTACTGGTCGGACGCCATGGCCGAGCTAGTGGAGTTTGCCGAGCTTCTCCAAATACCAACCTGTTCGAGGAGGACGGCCCGGGGTGCGGTGCCGGAGAGCCATCCACTGGCTTTCACTCCCTCCTACCGCCGGGGCTTCCTTGAGGGCGCCGATGTGATCTGCATCCTCGGCCACCGGATAAACTCGCTCGACGAATGGTTCGAGCCCCCGGATTGGAAGCGAGAGGCCAAGTACCTCCAGGTTCAGGAGGTTGCCGAAGACATCTGGTACGCTTTGCCTACCGAGGCGGCGGTGGTAGGGTCCAGCAAGCTGGTCTTGCGACAGATGATCGAGTGCGCCCGCAGCCTAATCGGGACTAAGGGCGTGGACAGGGCGGAGTGGGTGGAAGCCTTGAGCTTGGCTAAGGAGAAGGTAGTCAGAGGAAAAAAGGAAGCAGTGCAGAGAGCCATGACACTCAAGCCGGTTCACCCCCAGGCCCTGGCCGGCGAGATCGCCAGCTTCCTTGACCCCACTTCCACTATCATCTATGATTCCCTTACCGTTACCGCCTTTATGACCGGACAGGTGGAAGCGCGGTATGCCGGGCAGGTGCTGGATGCAGGTATGTTCCAGACCCTGGGACATGGGGTAGGAATGGCCATTGGCGCGCAAGCGGCGAGGCCGGGGAAGCAGGTGCTCGTTCTCATGGGAGATGGCGGCTTTGGCATCGGCGGCATGGACATGGAGACCCTACTTAGATGCAATCTGCCGGCAGTGTTCGTGCTATTCAACAACTCCTCCTGGGGAGGCAAGGCCTGGATGAAGGAGCAATGGTATCAAGGCGCCGCCGCCTATCCGGATATGCTGCCCGATATCAGGTACGACCAGATGTTCGGCGCCCTTGGCTGCCACACCGAGTTGGTGACCGAATCCTCGGGAATACGGCCTGCCCTCTATCGCGCCTTCAATTCGGGTCGCACGGCGCTAATAAACGTAATCGGCGACACCAACGAGCTTCATGCGGTGAGGCAGAGAACCAATCTTCTGGAGACCTGGGCCCGGGAGGACCGGGAAGAGATGGCCGAGGAGGCGCAGGCGGAGCTGAGGAAATATTCGTTTGGAACACTGGTGAGAACGCAGAAGATGATGCGTGATTTCGTCTTCGGGATTGACGTGCCGCTGAAAGAGTTAGCCGACGCAGCAGGTGTGTCGCTGGAGGCGCCGGTGACCGTTCGCAAAATAGAAAAAAGGTAGGCAGAAGGAGAGCAAAGTGAAGGCAGAGAAGATCGATCGCGTTCACATCGCCGTCAAGGACCTCGACAAGGCCACCAAGTTCTTTTCGAAGATGCTCGGCACTACGTTCAGCCGGACCCCGGTCGTAAACGAAGACGTCAAAGTGAGGGTCGCCTTCTCACCGATCGGTCTCGAGATCGTTGAATCCTCTTCTCCCGACTCGGCCTTCGCCAAATTCATCGAGACCAGGGGCGAGGGGATGTTCAGTCTCTGCTTCAAAGTCCCCGATCTCGAGGAGGCAATCGAGAAATGTCAGTCTATGGGTATGAGATTGGTAGCACGCCCCGGCGGCGGCGAGTTGAAAGAGGCGCAGTTCCACCCCAAGGATTGCTTCGGTGTCAGCATCGTGCTATGCGAGTACGAGGATACGCACGGCGCCGAAGTGGCACGCTTTCGCCAGCCAGGCGCAGCGAAGGCCGAGTAGGGATTTTCGCCTTACAATTATTGGCAGGAGTCAGTTAGTCGACCCTTTATGATTGCATTTGCGTCACGTCGTTGTATGGGCCAAGCGTTTGCAAACTTGCATGAAAGCCAGTCCTAGATCCCTCGCAAACGCTTGGCCCATACAGCTACTACTGCTACGGCAAATCATACCTGTCACAAAGACAACGACACCCATATTACTATAATGCTGGAAAAACGGAGGAGACGACATGCAGATTGATTTCACGCTAAGTAAGGAACAAGGAGACCTCAAGCAGCGCGCCCACGCCTACGCTTTGGAATTCAGGCCTTTCGTCGCCGACTATGATGCGGCTAACCGGGCTCCAATCGCCGAGACAGTCGAAGCAGCGAGAAGACACAACCTTCTGGGGATCACGATGCCCAAAGAGTACGGCGGCCTGAACATGACGGCGACGGACTATCTTGTCGCCCACGAGGAGGTAATCAGAACCGGCACGCTCCAGGCCTTGAGCGAGGCTCTGTTTGGCACCAGCGGCCCCGGCGCCAGCCTCTGTTTGCGGTCTGACAATGAGGTGCTGCGGCAGAAATTCCTGGCCGGTATCGTCAGCGGCAAGAAGATGTGTGCCATCACCATGACTGAGCCAATGTACGGATCTAACCTGGACGATCTCCAGACAACGGCCGAGGAGAAGTCCGACCACTTTGTGATCAATGGTAGTAAGCGATTCATCACCGGTGCCCTCGACGACGAACTCTACGCGACCTTCGTCCGCTTCAACAACATCCCCGGCTCCCGCGGGATCGGGTCAATCATGATCGAGGCCGGCACTCCGGGCGTCACCATTTTGGAAGGCCCCGCCTTTGTCGGCGCCCGCGGCGTCCCCCACGGTGAGCTCTATTTCGAAAACGCCAAGGTTCCCAAGGAGAACTTGATGTTCAGGGAAGGGAATTTCGGCCGGATGATGGAGCCCTTCAATATGGAAAGGCTGCACAACGCCTGTGGCGCCGTTGGCTGGGCGGAAGCGGCACTCGACGAGGCGCTCAAGTACACCCAAACGAGGAAAGCCTTCGGCAAGTTCATCTGCGAATTTCAGGCGGTCTATCAGGATCTCGCCGAGATGGCGACGCAGATTCAAGCAGCCCGTTGCCTTGTCTACCGGGCGGCGTCCACGGCAGTTGATGGTAGATATCCTCAGTTGATGGATGTAACCATGGCCAAACTCTTTGCCAGCCAGGTGGTCACGATGGTCGCGCAGAAAGCGATGATTCTGCACGGTGGCGACGGCACGACAATGAACTTTCCGATCCAGCGGATCTGGCGGGGAAGTCAGATCTATCCCGTCGCCGGTGGCTCGCCAGCCATTCTCCGCAACATGATTGCCGGCCGGATGCTAAACAGGAAATTCGACCAGCACAAGTAGGGAAGGAATTACCTTTATGAGGGGCTCTCACGTCTTGATGGAGTGTCTGCTCGCCGAGGGGGTGGAGTATCTCTTCGGCAACCCAGGCTCCACCGAGTCAGGCATCCTGGATTCATTTCAGGATTACCCTCAGATCGAGTATGTCTTGGGTTTGCACGAGGCGGTGGCTGTGGCAATGGCCGATGGCTATGCCCGGGCCTCGGGCAAGCCAGGGGTTGTCAGTGTTCACATCTCGCCGGGTACGGCCAACTCAATGGGCATGCTTCTCAGCGCCAACAAGGGGAGAACGCCCCTCGTCGTCATCGCCGGCCAGCAATACACCGGTGGACTGATCGGTGAGCCTGTGATGGGAATCGACATCCTGGAGCTGGCCCGCCCGGTCACAAAGTGGGCTGTGCAGGTGGAGAGGGCGTCCGATCTTTCCACCATTATGCGACGGGCCTTCAAAATCGCGACAACGCCGCCTACGGGGCCCGTCTATGTTGCGATCCCCCTTGACATTCAGGTCGCAGAGATCGACGCCGCTATTGGCCCATCGCAAAGGATTCACAGCCAAATTCTGCCCGATCCCGAGGCCATGGAAAAGGCCTGTGCGATACTAAACCAGG
>JAUSEJ010000215.1 GCA_030650265.1 Dehalococcoidia bacterium
GACGCGACAAGCGGTGTCCTTTTCCAAATGCGCCCAGACGTAGCTGCCCACCCGCCCGGCTACGAGCACTTCGGCGAGCGGGTCGGTGAGATGCAACATAGCGGCCCGCAAGCGGCTGACGTCCAGTGTCAGGGTGCTGAGGAACTCCCGAGTATGGCGGCCGGCTCGCTGGTGAACTTTCAGGACCAGCAGATCGGCAGGAGTGTCCACATCGAATTGCGTGGCGGCGTTCCGTTCTAGCTGCAAGTCCTCCAGTTCCGCCTGTCTTCGCAAGAGCTGTGCGAGGGAATTGTCGATGTCGGGCAGCTCGATGCGGTCGATGGCGCTAGCGGGGGTGAAGGCGACCATGTCGGCGGAGAACAGGTTATTGGTGATAACGGCGTTCTTGGCCGACATCAACTGACCGGCTATGGCGGCAAGGTCTTCGGCGGTGAACAGGGCGCCCGCCCCACCGCCGATGTAGAAGGGGAGCGTCACATCATAGCCGACGATCAACTCGCGCAGTCGCCTACCGAAGTGAAATGGCCCCGAGTCTAGCTCCACGGTGACCGAGGGGCCGACTCGCCCGGCCAATGCTGTAGAGTCGGTAGCCACGATAATACGGTCGAAGGCGCCAGTTGCCTCCGCCCGTTCGATCGTGTCGAGGGTGATGGCATGCTGCGCTCCAGCGACCATCTGCTCGGCCTGACTATCGCCCTGTCCGCCAACAAATATGATGAGGGTAGGGTATGATGACATGGGCACCTATCCCAAAGATGCGCCCCTGTGGGAGGCGTAGGTTTCATCTGACAAGGGTATGATCTGCACCTGGGGGATGAGGCGGTCCACATCCTCCTTCTTGCATAACTGGGTGCCGGGGGCAAGGGCCGTCGCCGCCCCTGCCGCGGTGCCCAGGCGCAGGCCTTCGACGAATGGCTTGCCCCCGGCGAGGCTGAGAACAATCCCGGCCACCAGTGAATCACCGGCGCCAGTGGTGCTGACGACCTTGATCTGAGGCGAAATCACCTTCCATTTCCCCTCGTTGCAGATGGCGATGCTGCCTTGCTTGCCCATGGAGACCACTACGTATTCTATTCCCCGCTCATGAAGGTTCATGGCAGCGGTAAAGACGTCTGCCTCATCTGCTATGAGGCGACCGACCAGGGCTTCCAGCTCACGCCAATTAGGTTTTATCATCGTCGGTCCGGCGGCAACGCCCAATACCAGCGGCGTGCCGTCGGCATCGAGGATGGTGTTAGCGCCGAGTTTCTTGGCGAAATCGATGAATCCGGCGTAGACATCCGGCTCGATCCCGGGAGGAACGCTGCCGGCGACCACAAGCCAACTGCCAAAGGTCAGATGGGCGTGGAGGCGGGCCCGGAGCGCCTTGACGAACTTTGGATCGGTCGTAGGGCCGGTATCGTTTATGTTGGTAGTGACGCCCCGCCCTTGCTCGACTATTTCGATGTTGGTCCGCGTTTGTCCAGGCGTGTGAATGAAGTCGTCGAAGATGCCCCGATCATTCAGAGCATGCTCCACGAATCTGCCCACAGATCCGGAGACAAACCCCATGGCCAGGCTTTCCTGCCCCAACTCGCGAATCACTCGCGAGACGTTGATGCCCTTTCCCCCCGGGTCGATCAGGGACTCTTTGGCCCGGTTAACCTCGCCGACGACCAACCTGTCGAGAAAAACCGTTTTGTCCATGGCCGGATTGAGGGTTAGGGTGATTATCACGGCGGTCTTGCTCCGACTACGATCGCTATGGGCGCTCCGGCTCGATCATGCCGTACTGCCCATCTCCCCGGCGGTAAACGACGCTGTACCGGTCTGTGGAGGCGTTAAAGAACAGGAAGAAACTGTGTCCTAGCAACTCCATCTGCTCGGTGGCCTCTTCCGGATACATCGGCTTGATGGGGAAGCGCTTGACCCTCATAAGTATGCCGGCCTCGGTTTCGTCTTGATCTTCGTCTGCTGGATCGGGGGTATCTTGCTCGATGTCCCTGATCGCGAGCCCGGATCTTCCTCTCCGAGAGGACTTTCCCTTGAAACGCTTGATCTGCTGAATTATGGAGTGGGACACGGCGTCCACGGCAGCGCGCATGTCGGCGTCTCTCTCCTCGGCCCGGAGGATCGTGCCATCGGCGATTGCCGTCACCTGTACAACAAAGCGGTCTCCCTGACTCTTCGTCTTCTCCTCGGCGACCTCAACCTCCGTCTGGACGAGATGCTCGAGGTAATGATCCAGTTTGCCGATCTTCTTCTCTATATAATCTCGGGCGACATCGGGAATCTCCGTGTTTCTCCCTTTGATTATCAATTCCATAAGTCTATATCTCCAATCCTACGTTGCTGCGATGCGATCTAAACAGCCAAGGCTGATAGACTTATTCTAGTCGAAATCAGCCCTTATTACAAATCGAAGGAAAAAGGACGATTTGACGTCTCTAGCCGCTTTCGGTATGATTAAGTGGGAGGACTTTCGATGGCAACAAAAGCAACTGTGGCAATACTTCGCACCCGCCCTGAGACAGTTTTGGCCGACTACGAGCGATTACTCGATCTGGCAAACGTCGGGAAGGCTCTCGATCCGTCGGCGACGACTATACTCAAGGATAACATTTCCTGGCATTATCCTTTTCCAGGGGCCAATACGACGCCATGGCAAATGGAAGGAACGATCGTGGCGCTGCGAAAAGCAGGCTACAAGGATCTGACCTGTGTGCAAAACAGGACCGTTGTAACTAACGCTTTCAAGGGCACGGATCTCAACGGCTACTGGCCGATATGCCGGACGTACGACATTCCGGTACTGTTCAACTTCCGCCCGGGCGATATGAACTGGATCGAGTACAAGCCAAAGGCAAAGATGCTGGTCCTCGATCGAATCTTCAATGATAACATCAAGATTCCGGATTATTTCTTCGGCAAGAATGTCGTTCATCTTCCCACCGTCAAGTGCCATATCTACACGACAACAACCGGCGCCATGAAGAACGCGTTCGGCGGACTACTCAGCGAAAAGCGACATTACACTCACTCGTGGATTCACGAGACCCTCGTCGACCTGCTGGCGATTCAGAAGGAGATTCATCCTGGTATCTTCGCCATCATGGATGGCACGACTGCTGGCAATGGGGCAGGCCCCCGCATTATGAAGCCGGAAACGAAGGATGTGATCCTCGCTAGCGCCGATCAGGTGGCCATCGACGCGGTTGCGGCCAAACTCATGGGGTTCGATCCTCTCTCTATTCCCTACATCCGGCTGGCGCATGAGGCTGGCCTGGGTGTGGGAGACCCGCGTGAGATCGAGGTGCTCGGCGATACCGAAGTGGCGAAAGAAAGCTGGGGCTTCAAAGTTGGCCAGACCTTTCTGAAGAGACTTGGCTGGCTTGCCTGGTATGGCCCGACTAAAGTGTTTCAGAACCTCGTCCTGCACACCCCTATCGCCCATGGCGCCTTCCTCACCTCCGAGATCTACCACGACTACTACCGCTGGAAGTTCATCGAGAAGAAGGTTTACGAAGACTGGCGAAAGACGTCGCATTGGGGCGAGATGTTCATCCAGTATGAAAAGTCCGGTGTTATGGCCAAGTAGGGGACTTCCGAGGAATTATTTGGCAACTTCGTAAGAAGCCCGGCCATTGGATCTACAACCGCTAGATCGGCGTCGTTAACCCGTACACCGACACAAACCGCTATATGTCGCCAGCGAAGGCCAAAACTAAAACTAGGTTCGTAGCTGATGTACAAGGGCGATCAACTGCTGAGCCGGTCAGGGCATGGGCCGATCCGAGACTATGGCGGTTTTGTACTTTGTCTTCTCGTTGATAATCTTCACCACGGCTTCGGCCGAGGTCTTGTTGCTATCATAGACTAGGACGCCGGTGCCCTCGGGAAAATGGGCCTCGATGAGCGTGACTCCGGGCTGTGACACGACAGCCCCTTCGACCGAAGTCGCTCAGCCAGCTCAGGTCATGCCCGAGATCGAGAGATCGGCCCGGCGCACGCCGAACATTCTCGGCTGTGCAGGAGAAGCCTGGCCGGATGCGGCGGCTGATCTGCCTGCTGCTGCCGCTACGCTGGCGATGTGTTGGCCGGCCACTGGCGCTAGAATGGGCGAGACCACCTGAGTGAGCAGGATGTACAGGGCGCCGGCCGTCCCCGACAAAACGAGAGGAAACAGCCATTTGTTGCGCTTTGTTTCCTCGACAGAGCAGACGGTGGCCTGTCGGCGGCGGGCGTATAGAAGCCCCCCCACCAACAACAGCCCGCCCAACACATAGAATAGTGGGCTGTATGAGGTGGCGGCAACGAGGAACGAGGCACTCGAAAGGCCGAGAAGGATGGCCAGGGGCGGTCCTACACAGCAGATGCTGGCGATTAATCCGCCGCCCAGGCCCCAGTGGACGACGCGCATCTTCCAAAGGCGATGTAGCATCATTACCTCCTCAATATGTTTCATGGTCAATGGGCCCATGAGGGAAACTCGCCAATGGCCAGGATCAGCGGAATGCCGGATCCGTCGACTGTCACTCTTATAAGCACTGGTTCGTCTCCACGCTGTTGTTCTGCCGACACCATCGTCTTGGCGCTATCCGCAGACCAGACGGGCGTCGTGAGATTGTAGGCTAGAAGCAGATCTCTTGGCCTCCCTCCCGCAA
Source organism: Dehalococcoidia bacterium (assembly GCA_030650265.1). The sequence continues at coordinate 4,644 of JAUSEJ010000215.1, forward strand.
GCGGGGGAAGGATAGCCAGGGTTTTCTGCTCGCCATCCTTTAGCACAAGAGCAATCATCTTGCCATCAGGCGACCAAGAGGGTGACCAACTGCCACTGGCCACGCCGACGGCAAGCCTCACCGCCTTGCCGCTCCTAACCTCGACTAGGAGCAATTCCTCATCGCTATCTTTGGGCATTGAGCGGACAGCAAGCTGATCCGAGCGCGGTGACCATGTCAGTTCGCCGAACCTACCCTCAATCAGCAGTCGGGGGTTTGCGCCGTCAGCTTGGACGAGGAAGACGCCGCCGGTGGTGGGTGTCTTGTTGAAGCTGAAAGCGATTGTAGCGCCATCCGGTGACCATGCAGGCGTGTTGATATTACCTTCGTAGATGCGTTGGAGTTCGCTCCCATCTACGTTCACCGTGTAGAGTCCCTGCCGATCCTTCGAGGAATCGCGAAAGGCGAGACGTTTTCCGTCGGGCGACCAGGTTGGTCTGCTGTAGAGGCCGGTGGCAGGGGCGACCTTATGCTCGCCTGTTCCGTCCGCTCTAGCCACAAAGACGCCTACCCGGTCCGGCGCATTCAGGGCGATGAAGGCGATGTTAGCGCCGTCGGGCGACCATACCGGCGTGGTATCGATGGGTCCTTGGGTGATGAAGGTGGGTGCGCCGCCGTTGCCAGTTGCCTTGGCAATTTTCCCTCCCTGGGAGAACACTATGTGGCCTTCGACCTTAGCGGATGATTCAGCGCTGCCAGACGACGCCTGCGGGTAAGCCGAGACAAAGGACATGAGGTCGCGCCCGATGAAGATAGCGGCTACTACCGTGAAAAGCACGAGGATTGCAACAATCAAGGCGTTGAACAGGCGAAGAATCATGCAGTTCTTCCTTCATAGCCAAATATCCGAATGGAAGGATATGATATTTGGGCAAAGATGTCAATAGTCTTTTCTCTTGACTTACTCTGGTCTACTGAGCGGCGTTCCAGGCCTGGGCTAACTGATCCGAGGTCAACTCGCCCATGGTTGTGTGGCGAAGTACAACAGGCCGATCAAGGTCGATGATGACGGCGAACATGACCTTTATGCGTTGACCCGGGTTGACTGAGATTGTGCGGCCCACGCGACAGGCAAAGTTACCGGTTACTTTTGGCGCTTCGTGGATGTGGCCGTGGAGGGTGAGGAGTGGCTGATGTTTGGTGATGGCCGCTCTGATCGCCTTGCTTCCTACGTCGAGTCCTTCCGCGGTGCGGTCCAAACCCGTGCGGAAGGGAGGCGAATGCATGATGCAAATGCACTTTTCGGCGTCCGGCGTCCCGATGCCCAGGTTTTCTATCTCCTCTTCGATGCTCGGACGTTGGGAAAGGTAAGTGCCAATATCGGCCTGCCTGATTTCACCGGCTTCTGAGTAGAAGACCGGGTTTGGCTCACCGGGGCAAGGTTCAATCGCCAAATCACGCCGGTCAAAGTCCTTCATGCCAAACGGTGTGGGTGGTACGAAGGGCATCGTTAGCAAGACGTAGCCCCCGGCAATTCCGATTCTTTCTGGCTTGGCGCTGGCTACTAGTCCCGCCAAATCCAGCTTCGCCAGGTCCAGAAACGCATCATGCCAGTCGTTATTGCCTGGCATCAGGTAGATTGGACAACCACCCAAAGCTCTGTGACTCAGCAACAAGGCCGGGAGAATCTCCCGAGCGAATTGCTTCTGCACACGGAGCATTTCTTCGTAGGGCCTGGCGATGGGGAAGAGATCGCCGCCGACGATGGCCATATCGACACGTTCATTCCTCGTGTGGTCGAGGAACTGGGAGTAGTGTTTTTGGCTTCCGTGGAAATCTGTTGCGAAGGCTAATCGCACTTGTTCTGCTCCTCCGTTAGAGAATAAGCATCGCGTCGCCAAAACTGTAAAACCGGTACTCCTGACGAATCGCTTCCTCGTAAGCGCCTAATATCTTCTCCCGTCCGGCGAAGGCGCTGACGAGCATGAGCAAAGTGGAGCGGGGCAGGTGGAAGTTGGTAATAAGTGCGTCGACTACCTTGAACTCGAAACCAGGAAGCATGAATAGACTGGTCGGACCAGAACATGGGTTGAGGGTTGTGGGACGAGGGTTGAGGGCGGAGGGTGGAGGG
>JAUSEJ010000216.1 GCA_030650265.1 Dehalococcoidia bacterium
GCTGGTTGTCGCGATCATTGGCACGATCCTGACCGGGCTCTCCGTGATTTGGCACTCCTTCCCCGTATTCATCCTGGGCATGTTGATCTTTGGTCTGGGTATGGGGGCGGCGCAACAGCTTCGTTTGGCCGCCGCCGATATGTACCCGCCCAGCCGGCGGGCGGAGGGGCTCGGTTTCGTGCTTACAGGATCGCTTCTCGGCGCCCTTGGTGGACCGGTAGTCATAAACGTTGCCCAGTCCATCTCACCGGGGCTGGGTCTCCCCTCGCTGGCGACACCCTGGCTGATCGTGCCAGTAGTGATTGTGCCGACGATTGTGCTGATTGCCAGATTGAAACCGGATCCCAAGTACATCGCCGCGCACCTGGATGATTTCTATCCGGGATACAAGCCCGAATTGCCCGTCAAAACCGGGGTGCGGAAAGGCGTCGGGCTTGGCGTCTTTCTGAGGCACCATCCGAAGCGGGCGGCTATTCTCGCCAGTCTGGCGACGCAAGGCAACATGTCTATGGTCATGGCGATGGGTTCGCTGGCTCTTTCTCATCACGGCCATGCGTTGCCGGCGATTTCCTTTTCCGTAGCAATCCACGTGATCGGGATGTTTGGTTTATCCATGCCGCTAGGTAGGCTGGGCGACGCCGTCGGCCGGCGGAGCGTGCTTCTGATTGGTGTCGTAAGCAGCATTCTCGGAACGCTGCTGGTTCCCGCCAGCCCCGACTATTGGGTAGTCACGTTTGGTATGTTCCTCGTCGGTCTGGGCTGGTCGGGTATCAACGTCGCGGCGACAACGGTGATCGCCGACACCACTCGGCCTCACGAGAGGGGTCGGGCGATTGGCACTAACGATGCCTTCTCCAGCGCCTCCGGCATCGTCCTGCCTCTTCTTGCCGGTCCATTGGTGGAGATATTCGGTCTCGGCGCCATTAGTATTCTCGGTGTGCTGGCAATGATCGTGCCGTTGCCGACGCTTTTGCGGCTGCGAGAGTCGTCCCCCGGCAAATATGAGGACGATCAGGTCTCGCCGGATAGAAGGCGATCCTGAGCAATCCGAAAGGCCTGCAGGGCGGTTCCATGGGAAGTTCCACATTGTCTTGTGTCGAACCGGCCAATTATGAGCTTGGTCTGAATCTTGAGCCTGCTGCCTGAGCACGATAGAATATCCGTAGACCTACGGGCTGGTGGCGCCTTGGGGAGGTGAGTATTGTGTCTCTTACGAAGCTAGTAGAGTTGCTCTTCGAACCCGAGCAGTATGCCAAACTCGATGAAATGGCTAAGGCGCGTCGGGAATCGGTTGGCGTTTTGATTCGTCGGGCAGTCGCGCGGGAGTATCTGCAGCCCATGCGGGAGCAGAAGCGGGTGGTACTCGACCGGCTACTCCAGCAAGAGATTGACTTTGGTTCTTGGGAAAGGGTAAAGACAGTTATTGGCAAGGAGGTAGTCAAAGAACTTGAAGCTTCTTAGCACTAATGTCATTGTCTATGCCGTCGGTCGCCCGGGCCAACTTGTATCTGCTATAATTGCGTAAACCTTGTTGTTTAGCGATATCCCATGCCGTGTCGAATTGGTCATACAGGAGGCCTGTGATACATGCCAGGACCGCAATTCGTTAGATACTTCTCGCCGCTCGTGTCGGCGCTGCA
>JAUSEJ010000221.1 GCA_030650265.1 Dehalococcoidia bacterium
CACGCCTTTCGCCCTCGGTCCAAAAGTTGGAGAGTTCGCACCTATTAAGAACATGACAGGTATTGCCGCCTCCCTCGAGACCATAACCCACGACAAGTGACAGCATTAAGGGGAAGATGGAGGAGCGAGATCTCGCTCCTCCATCTTCCCCGCGTCCAGAAGGCACATGTCGCCATTCCAACCTATTCTCGGCGTTTTTCGTGTCCAGTTTTTGGGGTCCAAAATGACTCCCCACCCATCTTACTTGGCGTGGGTTGCTGTCACAGCGTTGTATCCGTTGAGGCCCATACCGGAGACGGTTGTCAGTTTACCCACCTTCGCACCAATGGCCACGATCGTATGGTAGTCCAGAACGGGCACAAAAGTGAGCTCGTCCCTTGCAATTACGAGAGCCTCGAGCGAGAGCTTCTTCCTCTCCGGGCCTTGCGGCGTTGCCATAACCTTATCGATCAAATCATCCAGCTTGAGGTTCTTCGTATTGTGGACGACGCTTTTCTTGGAATGAAACACAGTCATCATATCAAAGCCGTAACCCGCCCCCGCCGCGCTGTTTTTGCCTACGCCAGTGTTGTAGATTTCGGGCGTTAGCCTGGGATTATACAGGCTAATGATCATGGACTCCTCTCTGGCTACGACCTCTGCATTCACCCCTATCTTGCGCCAGTAGCCCGCTACTGCCAGATCCTTAACGTTTGTGGCCCCCGATCCCGCGCTCCATAGCTTCATGTTGAAACCGGTGGGATATCCGGCCTCGGTCAGTAGCTTCTTCGCCCCTTCCGGGTCGTAAGGGTCTGCCTTCAGCACGCTAGAGTCGTAGTAATCTACGCTGGAGGGTATCCGCCAAACAGCAGATGGCTCGGCATAGCCGCGCATCAACTGATTTGACATCTCCTTGCGGTCGATTCCCAACGACAGCGCCTTGCGAACCCGAATATCGCCAATAGGCTGCTGTCCGGGGTGCTCCACGTCGTAGAAGAGATACATGACATACTGTTCTCCTCCTTTGTAGTCGATTATGTTCAGGCCGGCCGCTTTTAAATCCGGAGCAGAATCAGGCGATATGTTGGCTATGTCCAGCTCCCCGGTCTTGAGCATGGCAACTACGGTAGCCTCCTCAGGCACATTAACAAGCTTGAGGTTCTTGAACTTTGGCACCGCTTTCCAGTGACTCTCCACCGCCTCGACCTCCAAGTGGCTGCCAGCAAAGTACCGCACGAACTTCCATGGGCCACTGCCTATGGGATTCTTCGAGAAGTAATCGACACCTTTCTCCTCAATATACTTCTTGGGAACCACGGAACTGCTGTAAGCCATATAGCCGAAGCCTCTCATCAAATCAAACTGCGGCGATTTCAAGCGCATCGCTACTGTGTAGTCGTCTTTCAGGTCCACGCTAGTCACCACGGATCGCCAGGCAACTGCGTTGGGATCGGGGCCGTCGCCCGCTATGACTCTGTCCAAGCTGAACTTGACATCCGCCGCCGTCAGGTCGCTGCCATCGTGGAACTTGACTCCCTTCCGAATGAAAAACGTGTGCGTCAGGCCGTCAGGAGCCACCTCCCACCGCTCTGCTAACCCCGGCCCGATCTTTCCCTCGGGTGTCAGTTGTAAGACAGTGTCGAACATGCTCGAGGTCATAGCTATGAACAACCCATTCTCGGGTATATGGGGATCGAGGGAACCGGCTATATTTCTGGTGAGACTAGTCCGGAAGGCAATGTTACCATAGGCTTTTTCGTCCCCCGACGGCTCGGATGCCGGCTGGGAGGTCTTGGTCGAACATCCCACCAGTAGAAGGACGAGGGCCAATAGGCCGACCACCAGCGCCATCAAGAGTTGCTCCCACAGTCTAGAACGCGTTCTCATCGTAAACCTCCTCATTGTGTTGGAATGTGACGCCCAAAGGTGCGATGTCCCTCGACGCACGCTAGTTCACCGGCAGTTGGCCTCCAGCCACCGCGCCTACTGTCGACCCCAATGACTCAGTGAATTGTGCCAGCCAGTTGACTTCATCGGGAATCTTATCGGCTAGCCAATTTCCCGGAGTGCCGGCTAGCTCTATCATCCCCAGTTCTCCCAAATAATAGGCAGGAAGGAGGCATAGTGGACACATCATGAATTTGTTGATCTTGTCATAGAAGCCATATTCCGACATGACCCCGTGATGGCCCTGCGCCAGCTCAAGATAGAAGTCCGTCGGCGGAAGCTTCGCCAAATTGGACTTGTCGTCGCCATAGATCGATCCCGGCACGGGTCGCAACGATGGGAAGCCACAGGCTATGTCGTTCTTGATCAGCCAACGGAACCCTTCGACCATGGAATCCCGGGCCTCTTGCCAGGTCTGGTGCCCGTTTTTCGGCATGAGCGTCACCCCCGCCACGAAATTGGCCATGGCGTTGCCGGGACCCAGGATATCCACGGCGTTTTGCAGATGCTCCGTGTAACCCGCGTGGCCAAACTGCTTGGACTTCCCTGGCACTATCTCCGGGAACAACTGCGGGTCCCATACTTCCATTTGGGAGCGAACACAGTCACAGCCTATGTCTTTCAGCCGCTGAAGTTGCGTCCTGGTCAGAGGCATGGTGATCAAAGTCGTCACAGGGTGGTAGGAAGGTGTCGCCTTGACCAGCTTTTCCACATAGCCAAAGTAATAGTCTGTCAGCCTGCTCCTCGCCTGGGGATCCGTCACCGCCCCATCCGACCCGACGCATATCTCGACGATCTTGCGCTTGGAAGCTCGGAGTCGGTAGTGTTCTACAGCGTCGTCGATGGTTGCCTTGTCCGGTCGGAGGCCGGAGGCGAGGGCATCGTCGTGATTTGAATTGTAGTTGCAGAACTTGCACTGGTCGCCCGTGGCGAAATAGCCGCAGTGCTGGCTCTGAGGCAGTATGGGGGCATTGGCGCCACTTCTAATTCCGCAGTTCTTATTGGCGCCGGAGTAGAGTGCCCCCGGCCAAAAGCCTTCGCTCCCTGGTTCGCCGTCGGCTGCGCCAGGAAACCAAATGTCCTCGACTTTCTCCTCGCCATCATAGAGGGCAAATCGACCAACTGTTTCTCTGACCTCATAAGGGCTCCGCGAATCTCTCTTGACAAAAGCCCCTAGACCGTTCCTCATGTACAGCGAGCTGGGGAATCTTACCCAACCCGGTCTCACCCTGTCTGCCCTGTCCTTAATCGATTGTGTGATGGTAACATCGTGGTCGCGCGTGTAGTTGCCTATTGTC
>JAUSEJ010000222.1 GCA_030650265.1 Dehalococcoidia bacterium
GTAGCCCCAAACGGCCCGGCCGCCAATGCCGGCCTCAAAGGTAGGGATACGACCAATCCCGCCGGTCCCACCGGTGGAGATATCATCACCGAAGTGGATGGCAAGGCCGTGAGCACCGTCCAAGATCTATCGAACTACATCGATACCAGGAAGGTGGGCGATGCCGTGACGCTGACTGTTATAAGGAATAGCCAGACCATCAGAGTCAAAGTAGTCCTTGCCGCCTGGCCGGCTTCTACGCCGAGCTAGACAATGATCTGACTGGTAACCGAGTCAGTGGCCGGCGGATCTGGACTAGGGCGGATTTGCGTCTCGCCCTGGTCCTGCCGCCTAGTTTGGACCCGGCAGTAATCAAATTACATAGCGCCCGCCGGCAGTGGCCGCTGCTCCCCGATTGCGAACGAGGGGATCGTAGCGGCCCAGAGAGGTTGCCGTGATTGCGGCGGACCGGGGCAGGCGAATCCGCCTGCCCCGCAATCAATATCCTCGTCAGTGAGAACTAAAATGCGGAACAGGATCTTTGGTGCGCTCGTAGGCCTAGCTCTACTCTGGACCGGAGTCCTCTTTTACGGAGCGAACAGTGCGTCGCCCGCTATGGCAGTAAAGACCGGACAAGTGATTGTTCAACAGGGCTTTACCCAGATCGGCCTGGCCTCTGAGGTTGAAGCGGCAAGCGCCAATGCAAACACGACCGGTCAGTCTCCCACTGCCGCGGATCCTCAGCCTCCGGCGGCCGCCGACACACAGCCGGTCGATCACACGTTCTGGTATCTTTCGTAGGCTCTGGGATTCAGCGCCTACATCGTGCTGTTCTTGAATGTTTGTCTTGGTTTGTGGCTGAGCACGCGTTCGCCGGATTCCATTCTTCCTCACTGGGAATCCCTTGATTTGCATCAATTAACCGGGTGGCTGGCCCTGGCTATGTACGCAATTTGATCGGCAAAACCTTCTGGCGCAATCTTCACTTTGCGACCTATGGCCTCATTGTGCTGGCCCTGGGCCATTCTTTCATGGCGGGGACTGACACTCGTCAGACCTGGGCGATCCTGCTATATGCCGTCACCGCCATGGTCGTCTGCGAATTGACGCTGTTCCGGCTGCTCGACGCCGTAGACGCCTGAGCCTTTCCCGATGCGGTCTAGCTTGAAAGCACTAGTTCATCCTGATTCGAGGTGTTGACTATTGGCGCGGCTGCGTGTTATCGTTGGGCCACAGTTGTTTCAAGAGTTCCGAGCAGTGATGTGATCGTGGTACCGTATCTCTAACAATGTTGCCTTGTATTATTCACTTGATCGGTTGCATCTAGCCCATCCTGACCTGATTATCGAAGACTGCTTCAACGGCGATGGTCATATGGATTGTGGGACAAGGCTCTATTCCACGGCAAGTTGGATTACCGACGACTCGAGCCAGTCCTGGGCTCTTATGACAACGATCCAGCAGCAGTTCTATGCGGTTACCTACGCCTTTCGGCCAGACTACATCATTCAATGGCTGGCCTCGATAAAGGATACGCCGGTGGCAATCGGACGGACTACGTCGCTGCGCGATCTGTGATATCAGGCTCATAGCAGTATGGTAGGCGCCTGGGGCCTGTGGCTGCGGCTAACGGAGATGGATAAAGACCAATTGTCGCTCATTGGTAAGCTCATTGACCGGTATGAGTCCTCACGGCCGCTCATCAGCAGTGGTGGCTTCTATCATCTGGTTGGACTGACGGACATCAATAATCCCTGGGGCGGTGGCTGGTTTGTCGTTGAATCATACGACCAAGAGGCAGGGAAAGGCGCCGTTCTCTATGTGCACAACGGCGAGAACTCTCCGCAGTCGATTACACCCCAATTGCGCGGGCTAGATGCTGGCTTGCGCTATCGTCTCTGGACTATTGGCAACGAGGGGTCAACTTCCGACTACGGCGGGTCAGAGCTACTGGCTACGGGTCTGTCTCTCGCGGCCGAGCCACGACAGGGTAACTGGATTCTTTTTCAGCGTGAGTGATTCTTAATAAGGAGATAGCTATGGAGCCACAGGAATCGACGGCGATAGGTGGAAGCGACCTTCCCAGATTACTCCACCAGCTCCGCCTGGTGGGGCAGGACCCGGACCGGGCCCTGCTCGACAGCGTGAAGTCCTTCGGCCAGGCGTCAGTGCGTTCACTCATCGAGATAGCGATCGACGATAGGCTTCTCAATACCGATTATGACAGCCCCGAGGCTTGGGCGCCTCTGCACGCTATCCAACTGCTGGGCGAGCTCGGCGCCTCGGAGGCGGTGGAGCCGCTTCTGCCCCTCTTCGATAGCATAGATGACAGTTGGCTTGCCGAGACGTTGCCGGTAGCCTATGGCGGATTCGGTGCGCCGGCCCTGGCCCCATTGCGCTCCCTTCTCTTCGACCGAACCAAGCTTGTCTGGGCCCGCGTGAGGGCAGCCGAGAGCCTGGGTAACGTAGGCCAGCGTCATCCCGAGACGCGATCCGACGTGGTGAACCTGCTGGTCGCGCGCCTCGACCCGGCGGAATCGCAGACGCACGAGGATGAGAGCCTCAATGGCTTCGTCATCAGCGCTTTACTAGACCTCAAAGCGGTTGAGGCCGCCCCGGCCATCCGGCGGGCTTTTGACGAGCATCTGGTCGATACACTGGTCGTCAGCCTTGATGATGCCGCTGAGAAACTGGGCCTTGCGCCCAAATCGCGTTCGCGCCAGAGTGCCGGTAAGAAGGGGCTGCCGCTGCGGGTGCGATGTACGGCTTGCGGCTATGAAGATGGACACGATGTCGAGACAGTCTACTGCGACCTCGGGACCATGGAGCGTCGCGAGAAAGGCAAGAAGACCCCCTTCAGTGAGTTCGTTGTTCCCCAGCGTCTTACCTGCCCGAAATGCGGCGTGGTTGATCAGTACGAACTGGCGGCTATGGCCTATATGGCGCTAATGGCGGAGACGTTAAAGAAGATGGCGGCCAGTAAGACAGGAGGGCCGGATGCTGAACCAACAGAAGGGAGCTTGAGGTTTATCCGTTTCGGCCTCGCCGATGGACGCGAGATGCACCCCATTGCCGCACTCGATATGTATAGAAAGAAGGTCGAGGCCGATCCCAACAGCGCTGATCTGCGGGTGCGATACGGCAACGTCCTGCGTTTCATGGGTTATGGGGAAGAGGCGAGCGAGCAATATCGGGCGGCGCTGCGTTTGGAATCCTCGAACCTCGAAGCCTATTTGAATCTTGCACGTTTTGCCTCGGATGCTGGCAATAGAAAGGAAGCCCGGCGGATGTATGAGGGTCTGTTAGCCCAGGCCCCGAGCAGTGGCCTGTCACGCGAAGACCGGGAGACCTACGTAGAGGCAGCCTCCGAAGAGTTGATCGCAGTAGGCGGGTCACCTGAGCGCTTTGTCGCTGCGCCACCGGCGAAACAGTTGATTCAACGAGAAGATCCCGCCAATCGAGGACTAGGGGCGGGGACTAGTAAGCAGCCGGTGCGGGTAGCCCAGAAGGTCGGTCGCAACGAGCCGTGTCCCTGCGGCAGCGGCAAGAAATACAAGAAGTGCCATGGCCGCTAGGGGCGAGGACAATAGGGTGATTATTGGCCAATGGCGTCGGAGGATAAATGCACTTAACTCTGTTTAACATCGTCTTTCGAGAACAGGGAGAGAGGGAGACCCGCGTCATTATCACCAGTGGCCACGCCGGGCTTCCTGATGACGAATATGCCCTGCTCGAAGCCTACTGCCCTGATCCCGAGTGCGACTGCCGCCGGGTGATGCTCAACGTGGTAAGCCGGCGTGAGGGAAGCCGATATCTGGCTTCGGTCGGCTTCGGCTTTGACCGCAACGATGCGATGGCTGGCCCGTATCTGGATCCATTGAACCCCCAAAGCCAATACGCCGATACTCTGCTTCCCCTGTTGGTGTTGGCTCTGGCTGATCCGACCTATGTAGCTCGATTGGAGACTCACTATCAGCAGTTCAAGCGTGGGGCTGCCGACCAGAAGGACCCGGCCCACGAAGCGATCCGTCAGATTTGGCTCGATGAAAAGCGCTGGGAGGCATCTCAGAACAGGAAGGCGCCAGGAGTGAGGAAGACGACGACCGGCGATAGAAAGAAGAAGCGGCGAAAGAAGTAGAACCAGG
>JAUSEJ010000223.1 GCA_030650265.1 Dehalococcoidia bacterium
CTCTGACGCCTCGAGCTCCAGCCGGATGCCGGGCTCGTACTTCACGACCTTGAACGGGCCACTGCCCACCAAATTGTTCTTGAAGTAGTCTTCACCTTTCTCCTCGATGTACTTCTTGGGCATTATGGCTGTCATCGCCACTTCGGTGGCCCTCAACAGGTCAAACTGCGGCGTTTTCATGTGAATGACCACAGTATAGTAATCTTTCGCTACAACGATAGCTACTGCGGCGCGCCAGATACTTGCCTCCGAGATAATGGACTCCGGCTTCATCATCCTCTCGACGCTGAACCTAACGTCTGCCGCTGTGAGGTCGTCCCCGTTGTGAAACTTGATCCCCTTCCTAAGGTAGAAGCTATGAGTCATGCCATCGGGGGATATTTCCCATCGCTCCGCAGCCCTCGGCCCTGGCTTACCATTGGGGAGCGGGCTTAGCAGGGTATCGAAGATAGCTGCACCTAGGGTGACGAAGGAGTTGCTGTCACCCTTTGGTGGGTCGAGGAGGCCCGCGCCGAACTCTGACGCGATCGTCAAACTGCCATAAGGTTTACTCTCCGTCACCGGTAGGCTGGATGTAGGTGGAGACGATATTGTCGAGCATGCCCCTAAGAACAGGGCAATAACTATTATCGCCGCTGAGATCAGAGTACCAACCGCGGAACGCGTACTCATTAGATTCCCTCCTTAAATTGACAGCGATAGACTCAATAATCCGGCCTCAATTATGCTACCCGAACGGCTGGTCGAGCTAATAGACCGACTCGTTTTCGAAACCGAGTCGGTCTGGCAAAACCAGTGCCAGGTCTTGCTGTTGCACTGTCTGCAGGTGGCCAGCCAGCAATCCTACAGCAAAGCCAAGGCGAAACCCGTAAACTGTGGGCTCACGACCATGTAGATTCCACCTTGGCTTTAGTTTAGCGACAGGTAACACCGATGATAAGGCTAGGATCGTTACAAGTGGTAAAACTTTTGGCCCACCGGTGCTCCTGCTGACGATTTCAACGATTCGACGAAATCTGCTATCCAGTTGGCCTCATCTGGAACAACATCGGCCATCCACTTTCCATAGTCTCCGGCGATCTCCAGTACACCAAGCTCTCCGTTGTATGTGCCTCCCCCGCAGCACAGGCCACAATACATAAACTTGTTCAGCTTTTCGTAGAGGCCGTATTTCTTCATGTCGGCATGGTGGGCCAGCCCCATTTCCAGATAGTACTCCGAAGGGGGGATCTTCTCCCGATTGGACGGGTCTGCGGCGTAGACGGAGCCCGGGGGAAAGCGCAAGTTCGACGTGATTGGATAAACACCGTTCTTGATCATCCAAGTGTTCCCTTCTATGTGGGGCGCAAGAGCTTCCTGCCAGGTCTTGTACCCGTTCTTGGGTATCTGGCTGAGACCGGCGATGATCTTGCCTGCCACATTACCAGCGCCAAGAATATCTACCGCGTCGAGATATGATTCTAACCAGCGCTCGTGGGGCGCATGTTTGGCCTTCCCCGGACATATCTCATTGAACAAATGGGGTTCCCATACCTCCATTTGGATAGCTATACAGTCAAGTCCCACGTCCTTTAACCTCTGCATAGACTTCCTATCCATCTCTTCCGTATGGATCATCAAGTTGGGCTTGTAGGGAGCAGCGTTAGCTATCTTCTCCACGAAATCGAAATATATTCTTCCCTCGTTCTCGCTGTTCACGAAACCACCCATCTCGAGACGACCTTCGATGATCTTTATCTCCTGGGCGCGAATCCTGTAGGCCTCGACCGTTTCCTCTAGACTAATCGTAACGGGACGATTAAGGCCGACCGCACCAGCGTCTTGCTGAGTGCCATTGAAGTTGCAGAACTTGCACTGCTCGCCAGTACTGAAGTATTCGCAGAATCGCACAGGCATGGCGAAGAAGCACTGACGAGGATTGTTAATGAGGCTGTCAATTGGCGTCCCTCTACTGGTGAGAGGTGACTTGCCTTCCCGTGGCTGGGGAACAGGAAAATAGAGATCCTCATCGATCCGTTCCTCTCCTTCATAAAGAGCCACCCGGCCGGAATCGTCTTTCCTTAGCGAATAGGGGCTCTTGCTGGAAATCCGGATGGCAAAGCTCACCCCGTTCTTCATATAGGCAAGGCCCGGGCGTAAGATCTGTTCCTCATTCGTCCTTGCCCCTCTCGTCCGCTCCAAATCCTTCAGGGTTACATCGAAATCATAGCTTTGGTAACTTGTTGGTCGTGTCCAATAGCTTACGTCATCCACCGCCGCGGTATCCGCCAAACCACTGGCGAGCACTGCCCACTTGATGATCACCTCTCGGGGGATCGTTGGGAATTTCTTCTGAAGATCGTCGATTCTGGTCACCGTCTGTCCTCCTTTTGCGTTTATCAGCATGCGTCAATTATATAAGTAGAGATACCCGAGGACATCACCAATACTGGTGATCAAATAGCGATCTTTGTCCTAGGATGATGGCAGGCCAGCCTCAATTACCAGTAGGGCGAGGGCAGTACGAGAGTTGATACCTAGGCGCGCATAGACATGTTGGAGGTGGGAGTTGACGGTGAACCGTGTGATGGTCAGTCGCTTGGCGATATCAGCCGTAGTCAAGCCCTGAGCGACGAGTAGCGCTACTTCCAGCTCGCGTTCAGTCAAATAGATTTCTCCCAGACGGGGGCGGCTTGTGATGAGAGTTGAAGTGCCCAACCCTTGGAGCAATCGTCGGGCGCGTTCAGCATAGCGGCTGGCGCCGAGCCGCTCGAAGGTAGCTAAACTCTGCTGTGCAGCCTGGGCTGGGGAAAGGGATCGGGGATTATGGGTGAGTCTCCCATCTTCTGTCTCCCAACCCCTGTGCCCTATCCCCTGACATCTGACCTCCGCTTGCTCCAATAGAGATCTTGCCGCCTCGAATGGCATTGTCAGAACGGTGAACGAACTATGCGCCCGGGCTAAGCAATCCAGAGCCGCCTCTTCCTGGCCCAGGGACTGCCGGGCGAGACCCTCAGCCCGAGAGGCCAGGGCGGTCAAATACGGCGTGCCAGCCGGACCAAGGCCGATGAGATTGCGGGAGGTTTCGAGAGCGCTTTCCCCATCTCCTGCCGCTACCTGCGCTTCGGCCAACAGCATTAGCCCTATCGGAATGTACGCCGGTGTGATGACAGCGGGGCTGGGAGCAGATGCTGACGGGCGGAAGAAACCCCTGGCAATGCCCAGCGCTCGCTCGGCCTGCCCTCGCTCGAGGACGATGGCCATCTCGGCAAGGTCGATATGACTGAAGACTGTCCTGTCGACTAGTTTCCCGCCACCAATAGCCATTCTCGCCTCGGAGATACAGGATTCAGCCTCGAACAAGTCTCCCCGAAAGGCTAGAACCATCGCCCGTTCGGCCAAGGAGTAGGCAAGGTTGCGAGGGTGTCCTACCCGGCGGGCCAGAGAAACGGCCTCCGCGCTGAAGCATCGCGATTCGTCCCAACCGCCAGCCATGAAGTGGGCGCGAGTTAAGCGAATCCGAAGAAAAATCTCCACGTCTACCGCACCAAGGTGCTGGGCCACTGCCAGGCCGCGTTCGGCATGGTAACGCATAACTTGGTGGTCGCCAAGACACATTCCGATGCAGGCCAGCAAATCGTGGGCTCGGCAGCAAATCGCTCGCTCATTTGCATGTTCGCTTACTGTCAGAGCACGCTGGGCGTGTTCCCGAGCGCCAGTTATGTCATTCTGTTCTGCGCAGGACACAGAGGCAACCCAATTTGCCTCGGCTTCCGCTCGCGGCGATGCCAATCGCACTACCACGGACAGAAGCTCCGCTGCAGTGTCTGCTACGCCCACCACATCTCCAAGTCGACTGAGGATGCGACAACGGGCGAAGAGCAGGTCGGCCAACTGTTGGCAGGGCTCGCGGGCGGTCAATCCTTCCTTTAGAATGACCAAGCCAGCCATTAGATGAACGTTGGCTATGTCGAAGTGGCCGCGGTCCCATTCCGCCAGAGCTAACTGACTGCGAAGACGAGAGATAGCAATCCTTCCCTGAGAAGGACCAGCGCGTACTCGCTCGGCGAGGGCTTCACTCCAGGCTTGGATGGCCGCATCTCCTTCCCCTATTCGCTCCCACAACTCGCCCAATCGCTCGAGCAGCCATGGCAGAAGCGCCTCATCTGTCAAAGAAGGACCAGCGGGGCCTGACGTGCAACAACCCTGACGAACTAGTGACAACGCGGCAACGTAATGGCGCGTAGCCTCTTCGTTGGCAAAGAGGGCGTAAGCTCGCTCACCGGCCGCCAGCAATGTCGCAAGCGCTCGATCATTCTGGACCTCGTCGCCTGCGCCCTGATAGTGGCGAGCCAAACGAAATAGGGTATCCGGTCGTTTTTCCGAGAAGGACTCAATCACATTGATCGCTGCCACGTGAACACGCCGCCGCTCCATCTCCGGCAACTCGGCATAGGCAACTTCCTGAATGAGCGGGTGTGTTATGCTGTAGACTACGTCTGATCTATCAAGCCCTTCGGCCACCAACCCGGCTGCGCGCAGGCGACGTAAGGCCTTAAGGAGAGTCTTTTCTCTGAGACCGCTGGCAGAACGAAGGATGGTGTGTGATGTAGCTTCGCCCACTACTGCGACTAAGTCAAGTACACAGCGATCGGCTGGCGCTAGCCGGGCCAGGCGATCGAGAATGAGGTGTCTCACGCTCGGCGGCGGAATTGCCAACGCTTCGGCATTAAGGATCCAGCCATCTTTCGCGTGAGGACTGCGGACGAGATCTCCGGAGTCGATAAGGCCTGCGATGAGAGCTTCGACGAATAGCGGGTTTTCACCGGCGCGAGTGTGGAGAAGAGCGATCAATCCTGCCGGCGCCTTTCCGCCAAGAATGCCCCGAGCTAGCATATCTACCGCATCTGGATGGAGGCGGGTAACGACGATCTCCTTGGCCAAACCTCCTCGTTTCAACGATACCACCAAGCTCCGCAGGCCGGGGGAAGTATCCATGGCGTCTTCACTATAGGTAGCGATCAGTAGCGCTCGCTTGTCCAACAATCCTCGGGCGAGGTAGTGCAGCATATCCAGAGAAGCGGGATCGGCCAAGTGCACGTCGTCCATTACAAGGAGAACCGGGGCCTCTTGGGTAAGCCGTTCGAGCAGGCGCGATACGGTCTCGAAGAGACGGGTTTTATCGAGGGCGGAATCGCCCGATCCTTCCGAGGGGAAGGATGGCAGAGGAAGTCGAAGAACGCCGAACAGACGCCCGAGATCCGTAAGGCCTTCCACCAGAACTGCGAGACGGATAGAGTCAAGACTGCGTAACAAAGGGCCGAAGGCGTCGAGGAACGGGGCATAAGCTAAGCTGCCATCCATTGGAAAAGTGCGTCCTTCGAGCGCCGTAAAGCCACGTCCCTTCGCCAGCGCAAGTGATTCCTTCGCCAAGCGCGTCTTGCCGATTCCGGGTTGGCCAACTAGGAAGATTGTGCCTCCCTGACCTTCCGACGCGAGAGTCAATGCCGCAATGATGCGACGTAGCTCACTTTCACGATCGACCAAGGGCGATGCCACGCCAGAGCGAGAGGGCGTGATGGGCACAGCATGAGTTCTGTGGTCCCCGAGGGGCTTAGCCATTTCCAACCACCTCTCAGGTTGATATGACCTGGGCGGTCCCCCAAAACAGGAGTCCTGCGATGCCGAGTGGTCGAAGTCCCCCAGTGGCATGAGAAAAGTACCAGGCGGGATCTTCTGTGACTACTCTTGGCCATCACAGGGGCCAATGGAGGCCGTCTCAGGCCTCTTGTTTTCCGTCTGGCGTAGACGCTTCAGGGGGTCGTCTTTGACCGATCTCTGGCAGAAGGGTACTGAGGTCATCTTCGACTCTCTGTGAAGGCGCGGCACTAGCTGGCTGCCGTACATTCCCTAATATTATATCATCCACAGCGGTAGAGTCAATATGCCGTCAATTTGAATCAAAGCATACGTGGCTACTGGCGAAATAACGCCATCAAGCCAGTTCTTAGCCATCTCATCGACTCTCTTACTCCAGAAGCACATTGTTATTTGCTTCGAATCCCCAAGAGGTCAGGATGCATCATCTTGTCGGGAGTGAATAGCAAGACGCTTTCTACTTCTGCGGCTGCTCGCAGCCTGGGCGTGAATCCGGACAGGGAAAACAAAGCATAGCGAACATCCTGAGGCGCTCCCTTATATGTCGCCCTGCGCCTCAGACTATTCAGGACATCAAAATCTACCGGCTGCACAGACCACTTGCACTCACCCAGAAGTACCGGTTCTCCGCCCTCCATCGCGACGACATCCACCTGCTCTCTAGAATCCCACCATGAACCCAGGCGCGAGAATGCGACGGGTAGATGGCCGGCGAATGCGAGGTTAGCAAGAAATTCATGGCATACCTTTTCGAAGCGTTGCGAAACAAACTCATTCAGGTAGGGGAGGAGGTTTTGAGCAGTTCGCTCTTCCCGGTGCGCCTCCGGCCGTAAAGAACCAATAGCCCGGCACGGCTCGAGTCATACAGCCTTTGCAGTGTCGCCAATTCCTTCTGTCTGTTGTAGAAGGTCACGAAAGAACTCCGATCCCAGAGCGAATTAATATAATCAGGATTATATTGATTGTCAAAGGAGAGGGGATGCCTATTCCGGCAGTAGGCCGAGAGACTCAACATGGCGGGGACGGAGTAGCCCGAAGTGACGGTGGTCCAATGTGGCAAGCTTGGTCTCGTTCAGTCGCTCAACGATGGCGAAAACGGCTGCGTCCACAAAGCCAATGTCAGCACCGGCGCGATTGAGGGATGCGTAGAGCGGGCCGGTGTCTAAGATCAGCGCCATGACCGGGGTTCCGGGCACTCCTCTCCTGCCAGTCGCGCCGTGTCGGAAAAGCCGGAAGAGCCAATCCCCAAGCTCCGTGGTTTTGGACGACTGCCTCTTAGTTTATCCTCCAAAGCCTCCCGAATCAGCGCCGACATGGAGATATGCCGTTCCATAGCGGCAATTCGTAGTTGCTCAAGTAGGTTGTCTG
>JAUSEJ010000230.1 GCA_030650265.1 Dehalococcoidia bacterium
TGCGAGGCAAAGTTCGACGTGGTGATGCAGGCCAAGTAGGAACTTCGCGGGCTGGCGTGCCGACTTTTTGCGATTCGCAGTTGGCTAGTACTACTATGTTAAGTAATTCTTGCATTTCTTCTTGCTCGGGTTTAGCATGGGCGCATGAAGCCCATCGAATGGAATGCCAAGCTTTGGAAAGAGAGCGCAAGACGATTTCATGAGTTCATGGCTCCCTTGATTACGGGCCTGGGCCGGAGCGAGCGGCGGGTGGCGGCGGCCCGCTATGTCGAAGGATTGCTGATGCCGGGGCAGCGGAAATCGATCGGTCCGATGGCGGAACGACTGGGCGTGGACGGACAAAGCCTGCAACAATTCGTCACCGACAGTCCCTGGAGCGACGAAGCGATGTGGAGGGCGATTCGCCAAGAAATCATTCCCCACCTGGAGCCGTTGGAAGCCTGGGTGGTGGACGAGACCGGTTGGGTGAAACAAGGCTCGCACTCGGTCGGGGTCTCGCATCAGTATTGTGGGGCGGTAGGTAAGCGGGCCAACTGCCAAGTGAGTGTGGAAGTGGTGGTCAGCGACGGATGGATAGCGGCTCCGGTGGGCGGGCGGTTGTATCTGCCGGAGAGTTGGACCCAAGACCGGGAACGCTGCGCCGCGGCGGGGGTCCCGGAGGAGGTGGCTTGGGCCACCAAGCCCGAGCTGGCGCTGGAGATCCTTCGTCAGGCCCAGCGCGACGGAGTGCCTCCGGCTCCGGTCCTGGGGGATAGCGTCTATGGGAACAACACGGCCTTTCGGGTCGGAGTGCGGCAGTTGGGGATGGAGTTTTTCTTGCAAGTCGAGGGCAACTCCCTGAAGGGATGGGATCACGAGGTGCGAACGGAGGTCAAGCGCGTACTGCGTTATGTGCATCCCGACGAACCTCCGGCCGAGACCCTGGCGGAGTTGACGCGTCGCATCCCTAACTCGGAGTGGAAGAACTGCTCTTGGGTGACCGCGGGAGGACAAACCCGACGCACGCGGCTGGCCTGGCGACCGGTCTTTCTGCAGCATGACTTGCGCCACCCGGGAGGCGAATTGGAAAAAGTTTGGCTGGTGGTCGACTGGCCGACAGGCGATTCCGAACCTTATCACTACTACCTGGCTCACCTCTACCGGCCGCCGACCAAAGCCTATGGCCTGAAGCTGAGCCGTTCCCGCTGGCACATCGAACAATATTTCCAGCGCTCCAAGGATGACTTGGGGCTCGATCACTTCGAGGGGCGCTCCTGGCGAGGCTTTCATCATCATCTTGTTCTCTCGGCCATCGCTTACTTATTCATTCTTACGATGTATTTGCGCCGCAAAAAAAACTTCTGGTGTGACGTGGGAACAGATTCTCCGCGCGATCCAGCCCTGGCTAGTGAGATCGAACGGACGCTGTCCTTCATGCGGAGCGAAATTCAAACAAGTTCATGACGATACTACATAACATAGTAGTACTAGGTCCAGGTTGAAACCGACTCCTTGCAGGAACCGCCGAGTCACCATATGGGTGGGGTGTACGGCTTCCTGGCCCCGTCGCCGGAAATGCCGCGCAAGCCTGGAGAATGGCAAAGCTACGATATTACCCTGGTCGGGCGAATGATCACCGTTATCCAAAATGGGCAAACCATTATTGACAATCAAGAGATTCCAGGCATCACTGGTGGCGCTCTCGACAGCCAGGAGGAAATGTCGGGGCCAAT
>JAUSEJ010000235.1 GCA_030650265.1 Dehalococcoidia bacterium
GCCTCGATTGGCTCCAGTTCAACCGCCCGGCCAAACTCGGCGGAGGATTCGAGATGCCGTCCTTGCGCCGAATAGACCTCGCCAAGCTCGCTATGCCACTGTGCATTATCCGGGTTAAGCCGAACAGCCTCCATCATCTCCACGACTGCGTCCCGCAGACGACCGAGATCGCGCAGGACGATCCCGGCGGCATGGTGGAACCCGGCGTTCAGCGCCGAGGCCTCAACCGCCTTCTGGAACTGAAACAAAGCCTCGTTGAGCCTACCGAGCTTCTGGTGGATGACCCCAAGCTCATGATGCCAATCGGCGCAGTTGGGCGTTAGATCGAGCGCTGTTTGCAAGTCTCTAACAGCGTCTTCGTGGTTGCCAAGCCGCAGGTTCAGCGCACCTGAGTTGCGGTGGTAGAGACCGACGGTGGGCGCCAATTCGATTGCCCTCCGGTGGGCAACTAGAGACTCATCGAAGCGAGACAGGCTCCCGAGCACAAGGCCAATCTGATCGTGGTAGTCGGCGCTGGTCGGAGACAACTCAATGGCCTTCTCCAGCCACTCAAGGGCCTCCCCGTGCCTGCCTAACTGGTCTAGAGCGAGGGCAACGTTGCGACAATAAAGAGAATGACCGGGCTCCCCTTCTGCCGCCTGAAGGTATTGCTGCAAGGCATCGGGAAACCGCTCCAGGGCCGCATATACATCTCCCAGCTCATTGCGCCATTGGGGAATGCCGGGCTCACCCTTCAAAGCCTGCAGATAGGAAGTCTCCGCCCGGTCGTATTGACCAAGACAAGCCTGAGCATAACCGTAGTTGCGGCGGAAACCCGGCATATCCGGCGCCAGCACAAGTGCGGCCTCATGTTCTAGCAAACCCTCCCCGGTCTTACCCTTCAGCACTAGCACAGTCCCGAGCTCATCTCGGGAACCGGCATGGCCGGGAGCCAGGGACAGGACCTGCCGGAGTTCCGTCTCAGCCTCATTTAGTCTTCCGACCTGCCTGAATTGAACGCCAGCCTGGTAGCCAAAATCCGCATTGTCTGGCGCCAATCTGGCCGAATAGCGATGCGCATCAGCCCCCTCCAGGCAGCGTCCCATGTTCGTTAGGGTCAACCCTAACTGGTGGTGGAGTTCGGCATCGAACGGCGATATCCTTGCCGCCTCCTGCAGTTGCCTTAGAGATTCCTCCAGGCGCCCGACACCCCTTAGCGCGACACCGGACGTCCTGTGGTATCCCGCCCTTTTCGGATCGAGCGCCACAGCCTGTTGATACTCTTCTAGCGCCTCGTTCGTTCGTCCAGTGACTTCGAGAGCCTGACCCAGCTCGTAGTGCGCTTCCGCGTTACCCGGGCTGAGACTTACGGCCAGCCTCAATTCGACCAGTGTCGCTTCAAATTGCCCGAGACCACGAAACATTCTGCCAAGAGTGATATGATAATTCGCTTCGAGGGGCGCCAGAGACGTCGCCTTCTGACAGGCGGCAAGGGCCTCCGCCAGTTTTCCCTGCTGTTCGTAGGCAAGGCTCAACTCGTAGTAGGCATCGGCATAGTCTGATTTAAGATCGACGGCCCACAAAATGCTAGCCACCGCGTCATCTAGTTGACCAAGCTCTCGTTGAACGGCCCCGGCTTTGCGATAAAAAGTAGGCTCTTGAGGGCTGATCTCACTTGCCCGTTTGAAGCGCAACAGCGCCTCCCTTGGCCTCACCTGTTGCCTCAGTATGTCACCAAGCTCGTTTTGCCAGTTGGCGTTGCTCTGTTCCATTATTAGGGCCTGTTCCAGTTCTCTCGCCGCCTGCCACAAGTCGCCCAACCGGGAATAAACAAGCCCCAAATCGCGTCGATAAGCGGCCTTACCTGGCTCAATGGCAATAGCATGCAAATAGGCATCGCGCGCCTCTCTGAGCCTCCCCTGCTGAAATAGCGCCTCGCCCAATTCCCCAAATAGATCGGCTCTGTCGGGCTCTAGTGCAACAGCCGCCAAACATAGGTCAAGAAAGTGGTCGCCGGCGCCTGGTCCTTCAGCAGAAGGATTGTCGGCAGGCTGGTCTGAATTCTGGCGAGACTGCATCGAACCTCCGTTAGCAGTGAGTACTGGCGTAAACCCATGCTCGCCTGCCCCACAAGGCCGACCACCGCAAAGGGACCGTCCGCCCGGTCAATAGCCGGATAACAGACAACCTACACCGATAGCGGCGAGAAACAGCGGCCATGGAGCCGGCAGTCGCAATAAGCATGGTGAACCCTTGAGCAGACCGGACATTCCCTCAAGAGTGCCGCGATTTTAACATAGGCTCTCCTGCTCGTCAATTAGCTTTGCCCTGTAACAATACTGGTCTGGCGCCTATTGGCTCCCGGAATAAGCCCTCAGCACAGCCGGTAGCAACACCTTGGTCAGTGATTGGACGCAAGAGTTGCTGGCAACGGTGACATATTGGCGTGTAGTCGGCGTATCGGAGCCCGCGTCAGCGAACCTGCCTTCACTACTTCGAATCGGAGGCGCTGCCGGCCATATGAATATGGTATAATTAGGAAATCGAACTCTGTTGAAGGTGACTCCGGGATGAAATACCTTGGACCGGCGAGTGGCTTTTGGAAACTCATACGGGA
>JAUSEJ010000037.1 GCA_030650265.1 Dehalococcoidia bacterium
ACGTTCAGGGGCAAAAAAATAGGGTGGAACTTGCCCTATCGTGTGCCAGCCAGTATAACAAGCAATATCGCTGCCCCCACGAACCCCACCGGTAGTATTACGAATAACCACACCATCACTGTGAGGCAGCCCTTGCCTTCCGGATCTCTGCCAATCAGGTTAGCGTCGTTATTTGCCGCCTGCCAATAGACGATATTGGCAATGGCCCCGGGCCACCAGAGGAACAGGTATAGTAGCAGAGTAAGTATTGCAGGGGTGACGTAACTCCGCATCGCTGCCGCTCTCCGCCGGTCATCATCGTAATTATATCGATTTCTCATGGACATTCTTCCTCCATCCTCTTCTGCGCCTCGAACCGGCAGCCAGTGGTCTAGCGTCATGGCTGGGCCTTCATCTGATGATTTTGGAACCAGCACACCCTCTTCTGCGCCTCGTCGTATGCCGCCTGTAGCGCTAGCCACAACTCCGCGCTGGTTCCCAAGGCGGTGCCGAGCCTCTGGGCGATCTCGGGCGTGATTGATGTTCGCTCCATCAGGACATCGCTTAGTAGTTCCACCGATATGCCCAATATCTGCGCCAGTTGATGCCGATTCCAGCCTCTAGCATTCATCTCCTCCCAGATGAACGAGGCAGGCGGTAGCACCTGACGGTAGAGCCTTGTCATTCACTCACCTCCAATCAATCCTTCAGTCCTTCCAAGAAGGAGACCAGAATCGCCTTCGCGTCCACCAGACTGCCGCTATCATCCCAGTTGGTGTTCTCGCAGGCCACACGATAGAGCAGTTCGAGCGCTTCCCGCTGGTTCCGGTGATTCCTAATCCTGCTGATTTCCGATTCGTCGATGGCCTCCATAAATTTCCTAAACCATTCAGGGTCGTCCTTCCGTGAAGGATATTTTCTTGTCATGTTGTGACCTCCTTAGCAAATGGCCTCCTTGTAGTATTCATGGTTGTCGAGGCCAAGTACGCTTCGCACAGCACGCCGGGCAGATGTCAAGGCGGGGCGTCCAGTGCCCTGCTGAATCTAGTGTTGAGCTCATCCAATACCACCCCATCGACTTTGCTGTTCGACGAAACTCTCTACCCCGCCCAGGGGGGGCTACTAGATATGGTTCTGATTTGCATTCATCACAAATCAGCCAACGATTAACCATTGTCATCCTGTCTGCCCTCCGAGCGCCTTGTCAATCATGGCCAGCACGGCGTCGACGCGCTTGGCGTCATAGGACCATTGCCAAGACGACCCCCAACTACGTTCCTCTCGCAGCATTACCCTAGCCGCCTTGAGCGCCTCATCTCTGCCGTCAGGTGCATCAATGCGGCCATAGCCTGCACAGGTTGGGCAAATAGAAGCGTTGCCCTCGAAGACCAGCCCCATTCCTGCACATAGTTGACATTTTATCGTGCTCATCTCTCGCATTTTCCTCCGCTTAGCGTTTTTGGGTCCGGCATTTTGTGGCCCTTACCCTCGTACTTTGCACAGTGGACGAGGTGGTCCTTGCCCAGGTAGCAGTGAGGGCAGAAGGGGGTCAGACAGTTTGTGGTCATCTCGCCCTCACCCGTTTTTGGTGCTGGGCGCTCAGGCAGGCTGGACATTGCCAGCCATTCCGGGGAGCCGACCAGCCCCGGGCCCATCCTTCAGCGGAAGGATGCTGCCAGCCCCGCATGCCCGAGTTGTGCAGTTAGTTTGGCCTCACGCGTCTCGCATTCGACCTCAAGCCAGGTCGTGGCCTTTCCTGTCCCCATCTCTACCTCCCCTGAAGGACCAGCCAACAGTTGGGCGTCATATTATCACTGACGCGCCGTCAAACAATTCCTCTGGTGGCGTGTAGCCTCGTAACTCATAGAGAAATGTTACCCACTCCCGTTCGTTCATCGTCTGCCTCTCGGGCAGTTTCTCCCTGGCGATAGCATTAAGCGGGATAACAAGCCATTCTGTAAAGTCGTCTTTATACCGTGCCGCGAACACGGGAACACCAGCCCGAGTGCCAAGGTTTATCATGGCTTGATAGGTTGGGTGTGACGCTCGTTGTGGCAGTGCTCTTTCATGTTTGTATTCGACTATAGCCACCGGCTGACCCTTGTCATATTCCAGAAAGAGGAAGTCGAGATCGACCGCTGGACAATCCCAACCCCAGCGGCGATGTCGTTCGCTAAGGCGTAGATCACGCCATCCACTGCGTTCGATTGCTACTTCTGGCTGCATAGCGTAGCCTCCACTCTTTGCCTTGTCTTGGTGACACATGCTGCATCAATGTCACATCCGACAAAGCGTCGGCCAAGTGCAAGCGACACTACAGCCGTGCTGCCCCCACCCAAAAACGGATCACACACCAATTGCCCTGGCTTAGTCAGCCTTTCCACGAGGTCGGCCATCCCGCTTTCGCTCTGTCCCCAGTTGTGAAAGCGCTTATCATTATCGTTCGTCTTGGAGTTGGCAACATCGCCAATCCAATCTGTGGCTTCACCGAAAAGTAGCACTGGCTTCCAGAAGCAGTTGACCTTCAGTGGAAATTGTTGGACGGACTGTCCACCAGGTGTCAGATAGGCCAGCGTCCACCGATAAGTTAGATGTTCACAAAGACGTTGCATAACTTCGGGCAGATACGATTGCCCGGACATAACAGCCACTAAAGGCACATCCGCTATGGCGCAAGCTAATGCCAATTCTGAGAATACAGCCAGGAACTCCTTGGGATAAGGCGGGTCTGTTATCACTGCATCCGGCCGAATGCCACTTCCGAAGAGATCAGCGCATGAACACACACGGAGGTCACACACGTTTTCGATAGACTGCCTGGCCTCAGTCGTGATCGCGTGTTGCGCTTCGGCAAGGGCCGCTTCTCCTTGTTCTCTTTTGCGCCTCTTTTTGACCTTAGCAATAGTGGTTTTGCCAGTCTTCACCGCCTCGAATACCTCGGTCGGCATAGTCGCCAGCATCTGCGCCTCCGAACTCTCGCGCTTCGATAGCCCTAACTCGGCTAGGGTAGGCTCAGAAACTAGTAACACAGTGTTACTAGTTTCTATAGGGCGGCCTCCTCTTGCTCTCTCCGTCTCCTTCAGCATCTCGCCCATCTTGCGTTCCGCATCTAAGGCTAATGCTCGTGCCTTGTTGATAATAGCCTCTCCTGCGTGCTTCCTTTCCAACCAATCAGCAGCGGTCAGGGCCATGTCCTTCAGGTCTTTGAGTTTGAGAATCGTGTTGGCTTCCATTAAGGCCCGGTCTGCTCTGGAGATAAGGGCCAAAGATGTATTTTCCTGTTCCACTTTTTATCCTTTCCAGCAGCATAGGCCCCGCATCTAAGGCCAGTAAGTCGCCGCTACAGAAACCAGCTATTGCCCTAAATGCGGAGCCTATGCTCCCAACGTATTCGGTTGGACAAAAAAATAACTGGTCTTCCGTAGCACGTCCATAATACCACACCAGGTGCCCAAAGTCAATCATCTCACTCCAAAACAGCCTTCTACTGCCGTCTCATCCTCCAGAATCGCCACGTCTTCCCACCTGCCGTTCCTTCCGCCGAAGGACTGAAGGACCCGATTGCCCCGGATGTACTCCCGCAGTTCAGCCGCCGTCGTCTTGGAGCATGTCAGAACACTCGGACAATGAGCCATCCGCCTGATAAACCACTCCCTTAGCCGTCTCAGCACCTGCTCTGGCGTATATCCCAACTCCCACGATTCGAGCTGGTAGATATGCCACTTGGCCGCCTCGATTGGCTCCCGCTCTGGCTTTGGTGCCGGCTGGTTGCGCTCTGCATAGTGATTGACAGGGCCCAGGCCAGCCTTTTTGCGCGCCTTAGATTTGTCCCATGAGATTCGGTTGCAGATTCGACAGTGCTTCACGCCGCGCTTGTCTACCAGCCTACTGGCTTCCGTCCAGCGGTGTCCATGCAGACAACAAATGTCGCGGTCTAGTCGGGGTTGTGTAACCATTCAATCAGCCTCCTTCGGCTTTGGCCCGGTTCCATTGACGCGAGACTGGGCCACTTTATTCGGGCGGGTGCAGAGAATCGTCCTTCGGCTGAAGGACTGTCGGACTGCTTCTCGGGTGGGCTTTATCGCCGAATCGCACCCATCCTTCCGCAGAAGGACTGTCATCGCTACAGCTTCCTCTCCCATGGGTGGCAGTTAGGTGGGTGTCAGGGTGGATAGCTTATTTTGCGACCACCTAACTGCCTATTCGATATTGGGCCGCCAATGCCTATAGGCTGCTCTCCTTTTTCGGCTTCACCGTCACCGCCGCCGTGTCTAACCAGTGTCGTTTGGCCTGCACGGTAACGGTGAAGTACGCGTTTTCCTCTGGGCCATTGTCGCGGGCAAACACCTTCAATGCCAGCTCTGCGCCGTCCACCGCGACATTCAGGTCGGCATATTGGTTCAGCACTAGACTGTTGTCGGCCTCGAAAAGCGCCCTCTCCTGCTGCGCTGCCGTGTAGTCCTCTAATGGTTGACTCATTCCCCATCCTCCCTAGCCTGCGCCATTGCTTTTTCCGCCACCTGTGCCGCCATGCGTTTGGCCAGAGAATCCAGATAAGGCAGGCTGGCATATTGCCAATTCGAGACGCCATCCTTTTTCTCGGCGTCCTTGTGGAGTTGGGCTGCCGATACCATCACATCAGCCATGTCAGCGGTTATTTGGGCGACTAATGCCTGCCGTTTACTCTGCTCTTCGATGGTTTCGTCCTTCTCGGAAGGATTCGGCTGAAGGACGCTGGTCGAGGGTACTACCTGCATTGGTCCAGTTTTGGCCGTCGGCTTTGATGCTGGCGCTTTCGCCGTGTTGCCGCTGGCCGCATTGCCGTCGTCATCCTCCTCGGATGATACCCCCAGTAGGCCGCAGAGGGAATACCGTCTGGAGTAGGACAAGGCCGACCCTATGGATTGAGGGTCAGATTTCGCAACACTGATGGGGTAATCGGTCTCTAGCCATTGTCCCGACGAATGGAAAAGGGTCGTCTTTAGGAACAATCGATCTTCACGTTCGAAAGTGGTTTGAACGACCGATAATCCGTTCTCGCTCAATGGCTTACGGATTGCGTCCCATATGGCCCCCAGCGATGAATAACGGCTGTGAAAAAACGGATTGACTGAATCCTTCGGGACTGCGACCATTGCGCCTTGCATTTTTGATAAAGATATGGCCAATTCTGCGATTGTCTCCGATCTATTCATAGTTGATTCCCCTGCTCCTATTCCCCTAATCCTGTCGCCTTCTCCTCCTGAAGAATTACAAGACATCCATGTTTTTTAGCATCTGAGTCACATATCCTTCCTTGAAGGATTCCCCTCGCAACTCCTCGAGCACTTCCTGCACGAGGTCCCTTGCATCCAGGCAGCGATCCATATCATTGTCATCAAGGTCGGCCCCACTCAGTATATTTATGTAGCCCAGCGCCTCTGTCAATTTGTCGATTGCCTCCTTCAGCCGAAGGACTTGCATCATCGTCTGTCCTCCGTTGTATCCCGCATCCCGATTGAGGCCAGGTCAAAGGCGTCATACTCAGACTGGGACATCGCCCTGCGCCAGGTCCGGTCGGGACTGCACCACGTAAAGCCGGCCGCCTTGAGCTTGTCCCGCAATTTGTAGCCGTTTCGGACCACGAAGGCGCCCTGCTCGTAATAGCCGGATGCTGGTAGGTCCCGCGTCGGGCCGTATCGCCGCTGCGTCCATCCGTAACTGTTCATCTCCCCACCTCCCACATGGCCGGATACACCAGCCACGATATGCCAATGGCGATGATGGATACCATCAGGGCCATCCAGAGACGGTAGATTTCGTCGTGTATGGGGTCAAGCATCGCAGGCCTCCTCTTTCGCTCTTTCCCATCGAGCAACTGCTCTGTCATACTCATCACAACCGCAGTCGGGGTAATCCATACACATGTCGATACAAATCACCTTCCCAACTGGTGGATGTTCCCCGCCGAGGTTGGGCGACAGGCGGGTTGGCCCTGGGCAGAAATACTCTATGTTGTAACAGGCTCGTGCCTCCGCTTCTGGACTAGCCATTGATTGCCTCCTCGATTACGTCCAACTCTACCGCGTCTGCTCGATGCCAGAGTACGGTCTCATTGGGCTGGAGGGGGCGCCGCCCTGCATATACCCAGATACAACCGTCGGGCGATTTTATAATCGCCCAGGGTGCAGTTTCGAGGCTGATTGTCAGGGTTTGGCGCAACCCATAGTTAGCCATGCTGGTCCATGCGACCGGAATCCCAGCTAGGTGGATGCAGACGTCCGGAGTCACATCGTCGTAATCTACCAGCACCCCGCCACGGAGTAGGATTATCCTGATGTGTTTAGCCATCATGGGCCTCCTCCGCAGCCATGTAGGCCATGTCCTGAGCCTGCGCACTATCCTCATACTGCTCTAGCCGAGATAGCCGTGCGTCGAGGTCGGTCAGCGCAGCGTAGAGCATTGTGAGGATGCGGTCCAGCCGGGCCTCCCCGATGGTGCAATTGTAGGGGATGGCACTGGCGACATCCCGCAGGCCCTGAATAGCCTGCCGTGTGGGGGACTTGACGCCAGTTGCGGTCGGGTGTACTATGTTTGCAGACATATCGTTTCTCCTTCTCTTTCCTACCGCCCCGTCCTTCAGCTGAAGGACGGGGTTTCCTTTTTGTCGATTCGTTCCTCTAGGATGATTCCAGCAACAGCGCGGGCTGGCCAGTCGTCCTTCCGCCGAAGGACTCGATTAGCTGGCGCAGACTGCATCCGGCCCATTCCTCGCACTGCGCCTGAGTCCAGTGGACCTTGTTTAGCCAAGTCCGCATATTTGAGACGGTCGCCGGTTTCCCCCAGGGAGGCAGTGTCAATCCCCTCTCACTGGCCAGCGTTAGCCAATGGTCGGCATCAAGGAAGTCCTTGCGTAGGCTGCTTACCTGGCGGGCTGCGCTATTTGCCGCTTTAGTTGCCGCCGCCTTTGCTAGATTTGCCCTGGTTTCCTCTGATGTTTTAGGTTTGAAATGCACTGTTCCCATGTGCCTCTCCAGTCGAATAAAACGCTCCCCACGGTCGTAGTTTTTGCCCTTCCAGCCGATTTGCTGGTGATTACGATGTTCTGCTGCTCAGGCTCGATGAGGGCAGGTTATGACGCTGCGTCCCCATCGTCTTTGGTCATCAGGTAGCCGATGACCAGATAACGCAGATCAGGATATGCCCTGACAATCCGCCGGGCCATATCCTCTCCAATCCGGCGCTTACCAGAGTAGATTAGGCTCAGGATGGCTTCGCTGATTCCGAGCGCAGCGGCAAATTTGGCCTGGCTCATGTCCCCCTGTTTTGTTTTCAGGGCCTCGATTAGGTCCATTTCCAACCTCCACCACACGGAGTATAGAGGCTGTGTTCACTAATGTCAAGGGGTTTGCTAGACATAAACATACGAGTTTTGGGGGATGCGAAGAAGCTGGCCTTAGCAGGGGTCAAACGGCGAGCTCGTCTGCAATCCGCGCCTCATAGGCGCTCAGATAGCCAGCGGTCGGCCAGATGCCAACCTCGAACCAGCACCCGCCGCCGTTGCTGGTCGCCACGGCGATTGAGAACACGTCGCCGTGCTCTGACCGCCAGGGCTGGCGGTCGGCCCAGTCACCCCAGGTCCGGTCGCCGCCTCCGTCATAGATTCGGAGGGTGAAGCCGGTTCCGGGCTGGACCCGGATAGCCTCCCGCCCGGCGCGGGTCGTGAATCGCTCGAACCCACTCACCGGGTAGGTTCCGCCGGTGTACCTGCCCCATGCCTCGACGCGGGGCTCGTCAACGCTGGCGGGGACGATTACCAGGACCTCCCCCAGGTCCAGGATTGTGCAGTCTGTCTGCTCGATCCGTTTCATTACGCTAATCTCCTTGCCATGCCTCCCCGCTTGTTCCTTCCGCTGAAGGACTGAAGGATGCCTCGATTACGGTTCCGTTTCCTCGATGATGCCCAGCGGCAGCCCGAATATCTCCCGCCAGAGCGTGCTGAGGTCGGCTTGGTCTCCTTCCGCTGAAGGACGGGCGCGCCGGGTAAACTCTTCCAGTTGCGGGCGGCTGATAGCCATCGCAAACCGGAGGAGTTTACCAGCACATTTGCTCATCGACATGCCGCGCCTTTCGGCGTAGGCGCTCAATTGGGCGCGTTGTTCTCTGTCGAGATAAATGACAAGGGTCGTGGTTGTGTCCGCCAGTGTATTTGCCATAATTGTCCTTTCGTTATGCAATTTTCTG
>JAUSEJ010000244.1 GCA_030650265.1 Dehalococcoidia bacterium
AGGACAGACGCAG
The DNA here is from genome assembly GCA_030650265.1 of Dehalococcoidia bacterium. The sequence goes on from JAUSEJ010000244.1 coordinate 14, forward strand.
CATCCCCTCTGGCCGGTTTAAGCCAGAAACCCTCACACCCAAGTAGTAAGCCAGTGACGCAAAGGTGAACACCACGCTCACAAACAGCGTGGCAAAAACAGTGTAGCGGGCAAATACAGTTTCCGGCGTCGTTCGGGTTATCACAGTGCCGACGACGCTCCAACCGACCAAAGCTAGAACAGCCAATGTGCAAAGCAGGAATTTCTCGATCATCCATCATCTATCCGCGGAGCTTGATCGCCGGATGCATTATAGCCGATGCAGGCCACCTTTGACCACCACAAACGCACACCAGACGTTCTGCATCTGAGGCTGCAATGGTGCCTATTTTGATGATACAAACATATTGACACCACCCGCCGGCTGCTTTATAATTTGTTTTGTTAAAGAATAGTCAGCGAGGCTGGGCGTCGGGAGACGCCGAATGGGATCCCGTGATGAGCGGAGAGGTGAGGTAAAATCGTCTGCGATTGTGTAGCTGCTATTCTTTGATTTGACGGAGGCGCTACCCAAATAATACGGTAGCGCTTCTGCCCTTAGTTTCAGTCCCCTCTTCGATCGTCATGATTCCGGCATCCTCGACTGTCGCCTCAACTGTATTATAACACGGCGTCATTGGCTATGGTAGTTAGCCCTCGACCGGTAGTAAGATATTGTCTTGAATCAACTTCCCAAAATGAACCCCTGCAGCCGTTTAACGTCCCAGAGCCTGCCTGCCAAAATCGACGAAGTAGACTCCTAGACACAGGAGAAACACACCGCAGAGAAGAAGCAATCCCCGATAGACTCGATCGCTCAGAAGCGATTTCCCCCGGGAAACCACGATGGCCACGGCGCTGTACCAGCCGAGATCCGAAAGGATATGGCCAGTGTAGAAAGAGACCAGTCCCGCTGCTCCCCTCTCCAACGCCCACAACACATAGGTGGCGCCAACCGTGGCCCACCAGAGGATCCAATAGGGATTCGAAATGCTGATGAGGATTCCCGCGACGACAAGGCCTCCCCGCTGCCCGGACGCCGTGTCGCCGGTTTCGAGCGAAACCTCTCCTCGCCAGGCCGCCTTCGTGAGGCCGAACCCCATCCACAGGAGAAACGAACCACCCAGAAGGCCGATGAAGCCAGAGACAGCCCCATTTCTCAGCACCTCGCTGAGACCGACCGTCAGTCCGAGGACAACCAGAGCTTCGATCATTCCGTGTCCCAATACTAGCAAGGGACCGACACGAAAGCCTTTCCTTGCACTCTCGCTGATCGCTATCGTCAGCAACGGGCCCGGCATTAGGGCGCCAGATAGTCCCACCAGCAGCGAAGTGCCAAAAATCACCGCTAGCGCCGCGAGTCCATCCATTCCCAGAACCTGCGTCTTTCTGCTTCATTCGATTGCGCCGATTGCCAGCGTCTCGCCACCTCCAGCCTGTCGCCAAGTGCCCTCGCATAGCGGGGGTCAACCGTCCAAAGGTCGGCGATAAACGCCTCAGCCCTGTCGAATTGCCCCTCTTCGATTAGGACCAGACAATCGCGATAACCATGGCAAACTTCGTCGCCAGACAAATCCGGACCGTTCCAGCCGTCTCGCATCCCCTTCGTCCTCCCGCGCCACAGCGCTAGCTAGACGAATACTATCACCGACAATTTTCTTAGTCAAATGGTCTTGACATACGAGAAGTTTGTGCTATAATGATGTTAGGCACAGTCGTGGAGGCTCCCAAAGCACCCTCCAGACGAGTCACGGTGAAGATGGGAGGAGTTAGCCTATGTTTCCTCTGGTCGAACCGCACGTACTACTAGGAGTTTGGCAGGTTGACGTCTAAGGCCCTACCGGGGAAGGTGGGGCAGACAAGAGGTCCGGTTTTCCTGTCCACGTATGTTAGTCGGTCACAAGGAGAGCATATCTCCGGCCGCATAGACCAGTTATTGGTTGAACGGGCAGGTTGGGCGCACACGGAAAAGCGCCACGGGCTATAGAAAAAGATGGTTTAATGTGGTCCCGCCGAGGCGAAAGCGGGACCACATCTTTTTGAGGCATTGACTCTCCTTTCTCCGGTCGCTATAATCATGGTCAGGCACCTTCCTTCGGTGGTATTAGATGGCTCTCAAATGTGAACTTCCCGGCGGGTTATTCAGAAAGTGCGACACACCCGCCTGTGGTGTGTGCAAGTGGTGCGGCAGACCCTATTGCCCGGACCACCGCTCAATTCCTGTAACTTCGCAGCCGGTCTGTAATTCCGAGATATGCACGGCCAAATCGGCCTTTGCCACTACGGTTGAATCGGCCAGGCAAACAGCGCTGGCTCGAAACAAGGAGGGCCTCTGCGGATACTCCGGTTGCGGGAACAGGCTCCCGGGCGCGACCTGCCTGATCTGCGGCTCTGAATACTGTACAGGCCATCTTAGTGCCCGTCTTTTTCGCCTGCCCCCTACGGCGGTCGACAAGGCTGGCGAGGCGAAGCGAGCGCCCAAGAAGGAGAGATTCTTCGTATGTGACCACTGCGTTGGTCTCGTCGATCGCCAGGGTATTATCGATCATCCTACCCGCCCTGCGGTCCAGTTAAAGTGATGCTAATCTGATGTTAATCTTATGAGGAGGCTAGAGAATTATGGCTGAGAATACGGAAGTCGTAACAAAGGAGCGACTGGTCAAAGGATATTCCTATAGCGACTACGTTGCCAACGTCAAGACCAATAAGGAACGGTTTGACGAGAACTACGCTAAGGCTCAACTGTCGGAAGATGACAGGAAGTTCTTCGCCGACTTGAACCAGAGAACCGGAAAGATTTGGGTACTCGCCATTGCCGAAGACTGGTGCCCGGACGTCTATACCAATCTGCCGGTCGTGCAGAGGATCGTCGAGGCAGCGGGGAACATGGCGTTGAAGGTCTTTCCGCGGGACGAAAACCTCGATATTATGAACGAATATCTGACCAACGATTGTATGTCGATTCCCGCGTTCGCCTTCTTCGACGATAATCTACGGGAACTGGGACGTTGGGCCGAGCGACCGGCCGCGATTACCAGGCAGATGGTCGAAACACGGGCAGAGCTAACGGCAAAGGGCCTTTCTCTGGATGAGATGCGAGCAGAGCTCCGCAAAAGGATGGCCGAATCCTACGAAACGTCGCTCAAAGGGGAGACCATCAGAGAGATCCGGCAGGTGTTGTCGAAGTAGAGGCACAAAGGCAATTGTCGACCCGGCTAAAGCCTCCAGTCCTGGGGTACGACTTCGATTTGTTTCACAGGAGTTGAGGCTTTAGCCGGTTGAGACTCGGGACTTGAGGCTTTAGCCGGTTGGGGCTGGCCATATCTCAAGCCCAATAAATCCGATTTTACCAAATGCTTGACCGGCCAAAGCATCAGATCCGAGTTGGTTGACTAGCTTGACTTCAAGCCCTGGCCGGATGCCACGACGCCTTCTTCCCCCTCGCCCTAACTGGGCGAAACTACGAAAAGGTTTCAGTGGCAGCGGCCAATCTCATCGACATAGCCGGCCTTAACTTCCGTACAGACGCAAACCGTCTCCTCAACGTTCTCCGGCTGACACGGGCAGTAGAAGTCACCGAAGCGTTTGTGCATACGCACCAACTCACGGACGATCTTTTCCTTGGCCGGCGAAAAGCCATAACCGCCTGACCGGGCAAAGGAATCAATCCGGTCAGCTATCGCCACTCTCAGCTTCTCGTCTTCTTCGCTGGTCCCGCGAGCCTGCGTCACTCCGCCTCCCATGTTCATTGACGTCTAGGCCAGACAGAATCGCCTGAACAGGCGATGGGTTGATTATTCAGCAGCGACTTTTGCCGCTTGTTTGGTTCTATAGTCCTCGATGGCCTTGTGCAGAGCGTCGGCGGCGAGATTAGAGCAGTGCATCTTTTGACTCGGCAGCCCACCCAGCGCCTCGGCCACCTTGCGATTAGAGATCGCCATAGCTTCGTCGAGGGTTTTTCCCTTAACCAGTTCGGTAACCATACTACTCGTGGCGATCGCCGCGCCGCAGCCAAAAGTCTGGAACTTGATGTCCTCAATGCGGTCGTCCTTGACCTTGATGAAGATCTTCATTAGATCTCCGCATACCGGATTACCCTCTAGCCCCACTCCATCAGCGTCGGCCATGCTGCCGACGTTGCGCGGGTTAGAGAAATGGTCCATTACGCGTTCAGTGTACATTCATCGTCCTCCCAAGTCATTTATCTAACCTCTGCCAACGGGGAAATAGAGCGAAGCTTCTTAATTATACCGGGCAGATTGGATAGGACATAATCAACATCTTCGTCCGTGGTCTTGGTACCGACAGTCAGTCGCAAACTGCCATGTGACGTTTCGACAGGCACGCCCATGGCCATCAGAACGTGAGAGGGCTCCAGAGAAGCCGATGTGCAGGCGCTGCCGCTAGAACAAGCGATGCCTAACATATCGAGATTGAGGAGGATCGACTCGCCTTCAACATATTCAAAGCTGATGTTGACGTTGTTCGCCAGCCGCTGAGTCGGGTGGCCATTAAGGGAACAATGGTCGATATTAGAAAAGATGCCATCAACTAACCGATCGCGTAGTCTCTGGCAATGCTTGTTGTACTCTTCCCGGCTGGCGGAAGCGATCTCCAGCGCCTTGGCCATGCCGACAATGGTAGCAACGCTCTCTGTTCCGGCCCGCCGGTTTCGCTCCTGACCGCCGCCCTGTTGCTGGGGAAGAAACGGGGTCGCCCGCCGGACATAGAGAACGCCCGTTCCTTTCGGGCCATAGAACTTGTGGGCTGAGAGGCTCAACATATCCACGCCCAGGTTGTCCACCGCGATGTCAAGTGATCCCGCCGCCTGAACTGCGTCGGTGTGGAAGACAATATGCTTGTTCTTCTGTTTGATGACCTTGGCGATATCAGCGATGGGGTTGATCGTGCCAACCTCGTTATTAGCTGTCATAATGGTCACGAGAACGGTCTTGTCGGTGATCGCCTTTTCCACATCAGCCGGATCGACCATGCCGTACCGATCTACGGGGAGATAAGTTACCTCAAATCCGAATTTCTCGAGGAACTGACAGGTATGGAGAACGGCGTG
>JAUSEJ010000268.1 GCA_030650265.1 Dehalococcoidia bacterium
ACTCGTCCCCTCAATTGTGAACTCTTACGATTGTGGACTACCAATTGACACGAAGCCTTGGGGATGATATTCTTGCGTGTCTGAGGAACTTGCGGAAGCGGAGAGGGCTTCGCCCATAAGTACCGCCAGCAGGATCGGGAGTGGAAGGCTGATTTAGGTTTGGCGTTGCCAAACGGAAAGGACAAGGACCGTGACTCGTATTGCCGATTTACAGAAGAAGTACCCAAAAATTCCTATGGACACAATCGTCAAGTGGGAAATGTGGGGCGCCGGTGTGAGAGACTCCGGCGACCTCGACAAGGCTAGTGAATGGAAGCTTGCCACCGGTACCTACCAAAACAAGTTTGACGAGGTTACTCTCAAAGAAGTGGTGGACAAGAATCCGGCTAGGCTGAAGGACGTAGGACTCGACTGCATCACAATTCAGCTCGAGGTATGGGATCGCGATCTGTTCGGGGAGATTCTTCCGGGCAAGGTCAGACACTGTTCGTTTGACGGCTGGCTTGAATCGGTCCAGGATGCGGTGGATATCTTCGGCGTCGGCAATCCGGCGTGATGAATACTATCAGGCTGTCCGGTGCCGCGGCGCCGAGGGGCGACGAAAGCGTGGCCTCTCGCAGCAGAAGGAGGGTGCGATCAAGCTGAAGAACCAGCAATTCGTAAAATAGCCATCTGATAGTTGCCTCAGGAAAGAGAATAGGTGGCCAGGTTCGACGTTTCTGGAAGGTCGCCGTGTCAATGGAGAGCGGCGCGATAATCACACGTGACTGTGGTAAAGATTTGTTTGGAGGAGGTTTCGTGACCATGAAAGTACGCTCTCTATTCCTACGGTTGATGTCGCTGACAGTGCTGATAGGCGCCTTGCTCGCGACAGCTTGCACATCGAACACGCCGTCTCAAGAGTCGCAATCCTCGACGGTGAGCACAAAGCCCGAAGGTAGTCTGACTATCTCGATCAGCTTCGCCCGAAATAGCATCGATCCTGTCAACTCTCCCAATACGTTCCAGGCTCTCACAAACGGTGTCTACGACTCACTGATAGAAATAACAACCGAGGGGAAAACACGGCCCGGTCTGGCAGAGCGCTGGGAGATCTCTCCCGATGGCAAGACTCACACTTTTTACATCAGGAAAGGGGTCAAGTTCCACGATGGCACCGACCTCACCGGGGCCGATGTCAAGTTCAGCCTCGAGAGGATGGTGGCGCCAGACCCTGCCCACACCGACAGGGCAGTCTGGGTGAGACTTCTGGATAAGGTGGAGCTAAAGGACGACTACACCGTGGCGTTGCAACTCAAGCAGCCACTGTTCGAGATGATGCTTGGCATCGACGCTCCCTCAGGCGCTGGCGCAACGGTACCCAAGAAGTACTTCGAAGCGAAAGGGCTGGATGGTTTCCTCAAGGCCCCCATAGGCAGCGGCCCGTGGAAGATCGTGAAATGGGAGCCTAGCATCCGCCTTGAGCTTGAGGCCAATGAGGATTATTGGGGAACGGTTCCGAAGGTCAAGAAGATTACTCTTCTCAATGTCACCGATGAGGCTACCAGAGTTGCTATGCTCAAGACGGGGGAACTGGATTTGGCTGAAGTCGCCCCCGATTCGGTGAGCAGTCTCAAATCCGCCGGCCTCCGCATACTGAGCCACGATGGTGGTTCGCAAGTAATGACGCACATGTGGTACGACACGGCTAACCCCAAGAACTGGGCCATCGGCAACGTGAAAGTGCGCAAGGCCCTTTCCCTCGGTATTAACCGGAAAGAACTGGCTGACAAACTGTACGCCGGATATGCTGAGCCGAGCGCCATAATGTATGTGCGCCCGACTGCATACTTCTGGGATTCCAACCTGTTGAAGCCGGACCCTTACGATCCAGATGGGGCGAAGAAGCTGATGGCTGAGGCGGGTTATCCCAATGGCTTTGAAGCCAAGCTCTGGGACATGGGACCAGGCGTGCTTTCCAGCAACCTTGTCCAAGCTATTCTAGGCTACTGGCGAGCCATAGGCGTCAAGGCAGATGTTGCTGTCGGTGACTACGCTGCCGTTTCTCCGAATCTAAAAGACACTTTCCCGGCCGCCTGGGGCCAATTCCGTTTCCCAACTCACGGGGGAGGTGTTTGGAACTTCGAAAGAGTGCCAGCCACCTATACTTTGACCTACTATGGCAACAAATACAACTCGGAGCTTGACGCCTTGATCGCCAAGGTTCTGGCGACGAAAGATGATGCCGAGAGGAAGAAGCTGGCCCTTCAGGCCGCCGTGATGGCCAAGGATAACCTCGATACTATCCCGGTCGTGGACGTGCGAACCGTTTTCGCCATTGGGAAGAAGGTGGGCGACTTCAAGCCCATTTTGGGTATGTCGGGTATCTCTGCCGTTCTTAACACTATTACCATTGCCAAGTAAATAGTCACAGGCGGGGGATGTACACGTATACATCCCCCGCCTATAATCCTACGCATCGAGGAAAGAAATGCCGGGACCGTACGATCCTGTTGCTCTGGACATCATCTGGAACAGACTTATCTCTATCGTTAACGAAGCGGAGAAAGGCCTGATGAGGACCGCCTTCTCGCTGCAAATCACCACAGCGTCAGACATGTCTTGCCTTCTTATGGACACAAAGGCCAATTCGATTGCGCAGGGAGAGCAAAGTCTGATCGCCCACGTTTGTGCGGCGCCCCTCACGGCTAAGGGCATGCTTTTGAAATTCCCGGCGGAAACGCTAGAGCCCGGCGATGTTCTCATCACCAATATTCCCCGGCTTACCAGCGGCCACCTGTACGATGTCTGCGTGGTGGAGCCAATCTTTTGCAAGGGAAAGCTGGTGGCTTTGGCGGGCGGCACGGCGCATTGGCCCGACATTGGCGGGAGAGGCTCTATGTCGGACAATCGCTCTATCTACGAGGAGGGCTTGCAGTTGCCGCCGATCAAGATCGCCCGGAGGGGGCAGTTCAACGAGGAGGTGCTCGACATCATTCGGGAGAACGTTCGCGTTCCCCGTGATGTGATCGGCGACTTCAAGGCGCAGATGGTGGGCAATAACCTGATCAGGACCAAGCTGATAGATCTCATAGAGAAGCAGGGGATCGAAGATTTCGGGATGGTCAGCGATAGCATTCTCGATCGCTCCGAGAAGGCGATGAGGAACGCCATCTCTCAGCTTCCCGATGGTGACTACGACAACGAAATCCAGTTGGATGGTATGGGTCGGACCTTGACTATGAAGGTAACCGCTAGCGTTCGGGGTACGGGCATCCATGTCGATTATGCTGGCAGTTCCGAGCAGAGCGAGTGGCCCATAAACTCATGGCCCCACTACACCTTCACTTACACCTACCTCGCCGTCAAGGGCATCGTAGCCCATTATTTGCCCAACAACAGTGGCACCATGCGGCCCGTAAGCTTATCGATGCCTGAAAACAGCATCTTGAACCCCAGGCCGACCTCCGGCTCCACCTCCCGGCATGCTGTGGGCATGTTCTGCTGCACGGCAGTGGTGGGAGCGGTGGTAAAGGCGGTTCCCCGGGAACTGCAAGCGGAGACCTTACCAAAGTGGGCCTCCGTCGGCGTGGAAGGCACCACCGCGAGCGGCAAACCGGTAGGTGGTGGGGTTAGCGCGGGGGGTGGCGGTGACACTGGCATGGGCGCCCGCCACGATCGCGATGGCATTCACAGCATTCGTTGGCCCGGCGGTCCCGGCGGGCAAAAGGGTCTGCGGGGTGGCGCCGAGATGGAGGAGTACAGGTGGCCGGCACGGCTCATCGAGGTCAGGCAGTTCAAGCCGGACTCAGGTGGACCGGGACGCTATCGGGGGGGCTGCGGTCTGGAGACGACGGTGATGTTCGCCAAGGACGTCTCGGCCATCTGCGATCCTGGACCGGACCGGAGCAAGTACCCGGCACGGGGGGTGTGTGGGGGACAACCGGGTGCGCCGGGTAGTCTATTCCACAACGGAGAGTCGGTAGCTGACAAACGGGTGGTCCCCATCACATGCGGCGACCGACTGGCATCGACGACACCTGGTGGGGGAGGCTTCGGCGACCCGTTAGAACGGGATCCGGCCAGAGTGTTGACAGACGTCATCGACGAAGTTGTCTCACTCGGGGAGGCGTTGGCCAGCTACGGTGTGGTGATTGACGCTGCGACCTGTAGATTGGACATGGAGCGAACCGCCGCTATCCGCCGCTCACGCCGGTCGGAGCGGGCGACTCAAGCGGCGTC
>JAUSEJ010000269.1 GCA_030650265.1 Dehalococcoidia bacterium
GGACCAACGGTCGGCGGTGCTGCCCGGATGGTTCTTTCCACAAAATCCTGGGGCTGCCTGATCCCCGAATCCGTCAGCGCGATAAAGGCGAGTGGACTGCGGCGGTAGTGGACGGCGATAGCCCGCAGAAGCCTTCCCTTGGACCGTGCAGGGATCAGTTCATCAGCGCCGATGACACCGAACTGGCCTTGCCATTTACGACCGGAGACAGGTAGTCGACTGTTGGTCCGCCTTCGCTGAAAGTGATTGACAGCCCCTCAGCGGCGAAGAACCCTTTTTGATCGGCCGCGTAGAGACCGGCGAATTCGGCGTTGTGGCTCCAGAGAAGCTGAACCGTGATGGGTGTAGGCGGCGCAGGCGTTGGACCTTGTACGCACGCCGACAGGCCAACAACGGCGGCAAACAGTATGGCAATATCCCACAGTTTGGCATATTCATTGCAGGCTTTCTCACTTGTAAACGGCCTTGATGAACTCTCCGTCGTCCAATCTCTCGACATACGCGTTGTCTACGACTGCGGAAACCTTGAGGGCACGCCTGCCAGCAGCAATACAGCAAACCGATTCAAGTTCGCGACCCACTTTTGGTGCTCCGGCGATTCATCGAAATAGTTGTTGTTAGTTCGCTTGCATCTTACCACCGATCCGCCTAGACTATGTTATTCTCGCGATGTTTCTTTACTATGCCTGCTGCCAATCTCTCGATGGCGGCAAGGTCCGCTGGTTTTGGATAGCCCTTTACGAGGATCGGCGCCAGAATCTCGACCTTCAGGTTGGAGATGAGGCCGGTGATCTGTTCTACCGTTTTGCCGCCCCAGCCATATGACCCGATGATGGAAGCGAATTTCACCTTTGGCCTCAAGGCATTGGCAAGAAAGGCGGCTGAAACGGCGAGGGGATGAGCGCCGGCGAGAACTGTTGGCGAGCCGATGACGATTGTGGCAGCCTCGACGAGGGCTGCTGCGAGCTTGCCGAGATCGGCGACGGCGAGGTTCACTTTTTCTACTCTCACGCCCTTGTCGACAAGCGACTCCGTGAGGAAATCGACCATCGCCAGCGTGCTTCCATGCATAGAAACATAGGGTACTACGACCGTGTTGCTCACGCTGTCTGACACCCAGATTCGGTGGGATTCGAGAATGCTGGCGACGCAGTCGTGGATTAGACCATGAGTTGGCGCAATGAGGTCTAGCGACAAGGCACTGACCTTGTCGAGGTTCTTGCGAATAGCTGGCCTGAATGGCATCATTATCTCCGCAAAATACCTCTTGGTTGCCTCGAGGACCCTTTCTTCCTCTTCACCGGCGTACAGCTTCGAGGT
>JAUSEJ010000276.1 GCA_030650265.1 Dehalococcoidia bacterium
CTATCCAAACATCAAGGATGTTCCAGGCGAGGTCGACTACGCCCTGGTGGCCACCCCGACATCGGCGGCGTTGCAGGTAGTCTCAGATTGTGCCGAGAAAGGGCTAGCCGGGATCTCGATCTATACCTCGGGCTTTCGGGAAAAGGGTGAACAAGGCTTGGCGCTAGAGAAGAAGCTGGTCGAGGTAGCCCGGCGAGGGGGCATGCGCATCATCGGGCCCAATTGTATGGGCATCTACTCTCCGTCTTCTCACCTTACCATTAGGACTGGTATGCCAATGGTGGACGGCTCAGTAGGCCTTATTTCCCACAGCGGCTCGCTCTGCATGTTCATCACCGACGGTGTCCTTTCTCTCGGAATGGGCATCAGCAAAGCGGTTAGCTGCGGCAACGAGTCGGACCTTACGGCGGTCGATTTTCTCGAATACTACGGGCAGGATCCGAAAACCAAGACTATCGTCTGTTACCTGGAAGGCATCAAGGATGGACAAAGGTTTGTTCGACTGGCCAGAGAGATATCGCAGATTAAGCCAATAATTGTCTGGAAATCCGGACTCACCGAAAGAGGAGCGCGGGCAGCCGCCTCCCACACCGGCGCGATGGCCGGGTCGCGGGAGATCTGGCAGGGCGCCTTCAAACAGACCGGCATAACGCTGGTGCGGAGCGGCGAGGAGATGATGGACTGCCTTCAGGGCATGGCCGTGTCGAAGCTGCCGGCTGGCCGGAACGTGGTAATTATCTCGGGTCCTGGTGGTCCGGCGGTGGCAGCCTCCGACGCCATAGTGGAAAGTGGCCTCTATATGGCTGAACTATCACAGGAGACCAGAGAGCGAGTCAGCAATCTCATCCCGGCGGTGGGAACCAGTATCGACAATCCCCTCGACCTCGGTCGGCCGGCCACGCCGGGTATTGGCGGCTACTATGTCGAGCCAGCCAAAGCGGCGGCCGCCGACTCGGGCGTTGACATGTTCCTCTGCATCGGCGGCTCGCTTCTCAACCATCGCACGATGTTCGAGCGGGGACAGTCCTTCGGTAAGCCCATGGCGTTGGCAATGGGCTTCAACCTGGAGGTCACAATGGAGGACCACAAGTTCTTCAATGATTTCTTCGGCGAGGACGGAATGCCCTTGTACAGCGAGCCACGGCACGCGGCGAGGATGCTGAGCGCCCTTGCCGACCGGTCCGACTTCCTAAGGAAAGCGGCCAGTGAAGCGGAGCCAGTGCATGGCAAGAAAGCGGACCACCAGACCGTGAAACGAGCACGGAAAGAAGGACGAGAGGTTTTGTCAGAGCACGATTCTAAGAAATTGCTTGCCTCCTATGGCGTTCCTGTCACACAGGAGGAGTTGGTGGTCAGCCGTCATCAGGCCCTAGTGGCGGCCGCGAAGATCGGATATCCCGTCGGACTGAAGGCTTGCGGTTCTCATATCTTGCACAAGACGGAGATGGACCTCGTAGAGCTGAATCTGAAAGACTCCGACGAAGTAGGGGCAGCTTTTGAGCGCCTAATGGAGAAATCCTCCTGCTTGTCGCCTGATGGCATTCTCGTGCAGGAGATGGTGAGCGGCGGTCGGGAGTTGGTCGCTGGTCTGGTGCAAGACCACCAGTTCGGTCCCTGCGTTATGGTCGGAATTGGCGGCATCTTTACTGAGGCCCTGAAAGACATCTCTTTCCGGGTTGCCCCCTTCGGCAAGGCTGAGGCGCTGGAAATGATCGGCGAAATCAGAGCGCAGAAGCTGTTGGGAGCCTTCAGGGGCAGCGATCCGGTGGACTTGAATTGCCTCGCCGACCTACTCGTCGGCCTCTCCCGCCTGGCCTTCGAGCAGGAAGCCGTGAAGGAGATTGACATCAACCCGCTCATCGTCGGGAAGGATGGTAAGTTGGTAGCAGTGGATGCCCTGGTGGTTCTGAAGGCTGGACTTTCGTAGTGGCAGGCCGGAAAAGGCTGCTGCTTGCCACGGCTGCCGCTATCGTGGTGCTCGTTGCCGTGGCAGGCATTCTCAGAATCGACAGGCCAATTGTGATGCCTCGAGAAGAACCGCCGGAGCAAGCTCTGTCATGGAACGATTTGCGGAACACGGACTATCCCTCCGATTTTCCTCGCGGCAAGGTTGCCCGGCTTGCCCAAGGGGCATATGAGGAGGAGTATGTCCCAGGGTCGGCTACCAAGCTCAAGATTCAAATGGCCGACTTCGGCGCCTTTGGCCAAATCGATGAGGGCCAGTCCGTAGACGCGGCCGTGCTTCTCGTCTCCGACCCCGGGGGAAGCGGCACTTTCACACATCTGGTGGCCGCGCTAAACCGGGATGGGAAGCCGGTCCCGTCCAAACCTGTTCTCCTTGGCGACCGTATTGCCGTGCGAGCGATTAGAATAGAAGACCGCAAGATCTCTCTGAGGATGCGAGTGCGCAGTCCCAGCGATCCGTACGCCAGGCTTACGCGAGAGGTCACTCGAACGTATTCTCTGGTGAACGGGGAGTTGATTCTTGAAACGAAACTACGGCGGATATACCACCGGTTCCCGTCGAGCAGTTCTCGCACAGCCCGGAGATGGTCGAAGTAGCCGCCGGGGGCGGACCCAGAACGCTGCAGGGTACTTTGAAACCGGGGGGGATCGCGGACTATGTCGTTCGGGCTGCAGCCGGGCAAAGGTTAAGCATTACGCTCCGTAGTCAGTTTAGCAACGCCATTCTCTCCGTATTTGGCTTGAGCGATGAGGCGCAATTGGTGAGCCGCAGCGAGTATGTCACCAACTGGTCCGGCACGGCGCCGGCATCCCAGGATTATGCCGTCAAAGTCATTACCCTTGCGGGTTACGATCTCAGTTACTCGTTGTCGATCCAACTTCTCCCTGCTGAGCCAACCCCGACGCCAGCAGTAACTGCGTCGCCAGTCCCGAAGCCTACCTCCTCGCCAACCCCCGTCCCATCGTCGTCTTTACCGAGCGCCAGTGACGTTCCCATACTTGTACGGGGAGACCTGCGCCTATCTGAGCGGCCCCTGGCTGATCTATCGCCTGATGCCGCCCGATTCCTGCAAAGCCGAGCGGCGGATTGGGGGGTTGCCGTCGTCGTGCCTGGCACCATGACCGTGTACGTGGCTAACCCCGATCAGAAGTTGGAGACGGCCAGTGTCGTGAAAGTGCTCATCATGCTTACGGTTTTCGATCAGGCTAAGCAAGAGCATCGGAACGTGGGGGAAGACGAACTCGAGCTAATGTGGCCGATGATCACAGAGAGTGATAACGATTCGGCAACTTTCCTTTGGAATCTGATCGGTGGTGGGGCAAGGATCAAGACCTATCTTTATGGCATAGGCATTCTGGACATCGACCCCTATATGGGGCCTTTCTATGGAACCACCGTAGCCTCCGCCCGCGCCGTAGCGACTATTCTCGCTCGAACAGCCTTTGGTGATCTCCTCGAGGGGACGGACCGCAAAGACGCAGTGCAGATGCTTCTCGAAGTCGTGCGGTCACAGCGTTGGGGAGTGCCATCCGGGGCCGAAACCGGGTCAGGGCACAGGGATAGAGTTGGCTTGAAGAACGGCTGGTACCCCGAGGAAAGAGGCTGGCGCGTGAATAGCACCGGCTTCTTCGTATCTCCGTCGGCCAATCAGCCAGCTTATGCCTTAGCCGTGATGACCAACCGCCAGAGTGAATTTCGCTACGGCGTGGACACCATAGAGGGCGTCGCCTCACGGATTCACTCTGCCCTCCACCCATGAGAGCGCTGCGAGTGTAGTCCCTGCCATAGCATCTAATAAATCGATCCCTGCCACTTCAGTGGCAGGCCAATCTCGTCGCGGCATTAGCCGCCGACTGAAGTCGGCGGAATAGAGATCGCAGAGTCGGTCCCTGCCACTGAAGTGGCAGGCTAACTTCATCGAGGCATTAGCCGCCGACTTTAGTCGGCGGGACGGGATTCCGACGGGACGGAGATCGCTAATCCCCGACGAGAGGCTCATTCTGTCAATCCAGCCTTCTTCTTTTGATTCTCGATGTAGTGTACGGCAGCATTTAGAGAACTATCATCATGGCGGGTATAGTGGTAGCCCTTTTGCCAGAAGTGATTGCTATGCATGTCCAACTTGAGTTCAGGGAATCTTTCGCCAATCCGACGTGACGTTATGCCTTTCAGCAACTGAACAACCTTCGATAGCTCGTCGTGCGAAGATTTCTCGATGAGGACATGTACGTGATCCGGCATGGCGGCCATCGCGTGAATGGTAAATCCCCACCTACTCCCGGCTTCGCGTGCCGAAACATTGAACTCCTCTTCAATCTCGTCCCATAAGGCCCCAATGCGTCCATGCGGCGAGAACGTAACATGGTAACATGGTAATAGATTCGCTTCGGAGGTCCCAACACGTGCTCCCTTCAGTCAATGGGATTCCTTCTCAAGTCGAAATAGGTCCCTGCCACTAAAGTGGCAGGCCAATCTCGTCGCGGCATTAGCCGCCGACTGAAGTCGGCGGAACAGGAATC
>JAUSEJ010000293.1 GCA_030650265.1 Dehalococcoidia bacterium
TTGTGGAACCGTCTGAGTGGGATTTCTACTACATTATCAAACTTGACGGGCCAGCATTCTACCACCACCAGCCAGGTAGCGCCGAGGAGACGCATGTGATCTGCGAGGCCGTCGAGAATCTGGAGATTCTTGAACCGAATCAGGCATTCCTTTGAGTGGCAGCGAAGGTCAGTGGCGTTCGTTGCACTAGTCTTGCCGCATATCTGTTGGTGTCTGTTTTGGAAAGGAATCGCCTGTTGCCCATCGCGAAATTGGGAGCGTCAGTCTACCGCCTTAATGACCTACTAATAGACGAGTACGGGCATCATGAGTGGCGGCCTCATCGTGATCCGCTATCTGAACTTGTGCTGACCATTCTTTCGCAGCATACTTCAGATATTAACTCGGGGCGCGCCTTCAGCAATCTGGTCGAGCGCTTTGAAAACTGGGAAGATGTAAGGGACGCCGACCCGCTGGGGATCGCCTCGGCCATCAACTGCGCCGGACTTGGTCAGATCAAGTCGGTGCGAATCAAAGCCATTCTCGAGGAGATAACCTCACGACTGCCTCTTTCTGATGGGGACGGAAGGATGGACATCTCCTTTCTCGCCCAATTGCCTATGGTCGAAGCCAAAGCCTGGCTGAGAAGCCTGCCTGGCGTGGGTCCAAAGACCGCAGCCTGTGTTCTTCTATTCTCCCTCCAGCAGCCCGCCTTGCCGGTCGATACCCACGTTCACCGCCTGGCGCGTCGCCTCGGCCTGGTAGACGCCAAAGCCAGCCCAGAACGGACTCAGGACGAACTAGAAGCGCTGGTGCCACCCGAGTCGGTGTACGAATTCCACATCAACCTCATCGCCCACGGCCGCCGCGTTTGCAAATCCCAGCGCCCCCGCTGCGGCGAATGCATTTTGGCGGGACTATGTCCGAGCTACGGGGTAGTCGTCTGAACCGCGGATTAACCAGATGACACAGATTACGCAGATAACCTCCCCGCATCAGCGCCATCAGTTCATCAGCGCCAATCTGCGGTTCAGACAACTCATCCGCGGTTCAGAGATTCTCGCTGCCGTTAGCCCAACTTCCGCAGTTTCACGCTCAAATGCCTTTCGCCTGAGCGTGAAATTGGCACTACATTTTTTGCAGTTTCATCCGTTGGGGCAACTGCAATCGCAGCCTCTGTAGCAGTATCGCCTGCGGTTTGGTGGGCTGGCTTATGCAGCGCTTACGGATCGCTACCCCGTTTTTGGTAGGCATCACTACATCGACCGCCTTGATCTGGGCAATCTCATCGAAAACTTTGCGCGGTTCGTTGCCTAACCCTGCTGCTTTACACATCTGGGACAGCGTCTTCCACAGTACATAGGCGAGAAAACAGACCAAAATATGCGCTCCTACCCGCTCTTCTGTCTGGTGCCAGATTGGCCTTATCCGCAGGTCACCTTTCTGAATGCGAAAAGCCGCTTCCGCCTCTGTCAATTGAATGTAGTTATGCCACAACTCCTCGACTCTGCCCTCGACGTTGGTGCGCAGCAGGTAGCAGCCTTCCTTCAATGCCATCCACTTCGCCGGTTTCTCCAGTTTCTCCCACTCGATACTGGCCCCACCATCCTTTCGGAAACCCACCTGCACCTTGAATAACCCCCTCGCGCGGCTGTTTTTGCTCAAGAGTGCCCCAATCCGCCGCTCCACTGTCGCCTGCCGCCACTTTTTCTCGCCAGCGCAAGACGCCGCGAGCTTCTTCAAACCCTCCTCGATCCGCTCCTCAAACCGCCCTACCATCGCCTTCTCTTTGCTGCCGCGCGCCTCACTACGGCACAGGATAAACCACTCCTTGCCATCCTCGGCCGCGATCAGCTTCGCCGAGAGACCTTCCGATATTGCGTCCCAGCCTTCCTCGCTTGATAGTTGTGCCTCGAACTGCCGAAGCTGGCCCCGCGGCGTGCCCACAATATAACGCCGCCCCTCAGATCGCAGCAACGCAAGAGTCTTCTCCGAAACCATCCCCCGGTCCATTACCCAGATCCGGTTTGCCTTCCCATACTGCCGCTCGATCTTCTCCACAATCTCCTTCACGGTGGTGACATCGGCTCGGTTCCCCGAAAACAGTTCGTATCCCAGCGGCATTCCCTCTCGACTAACCACCAGACCAATACATACCTGCTTGCAGTCAGACCGCTTGTCTCGCGAGTGGCCAAACTGAGCTTGCTTGTTCTGTTCACACGTCCCCTCGAAGTAGGTGGAGGTGATATCGTATAGCAGCAAGTCGTACTCCAAGTGAAATAGCTCACCCAGTCGCACCTTGAGATGTTTCTCCATCTCCTCCTTATGCGGCAGTAACTTATCCAAGGCCCGGTACAGCCGGTCGTAATTCACTTTGTCGACAGGTATCCCGAGCAGGTCTTCGAGGACGCTTCTCTCCCACGCATTCTCGGCGATGTGCAGTTCACTCGAAGGTTCGCACAGGCGCATCAGCACGAGCGTCACCACCATCATCGACCATGGAATATCCTCACGGCCTACCGGCAGCAGCCGGTCGAGAAGAGAGATCAGGCCGAGCTTGTCGAGAATATGCAAGCCCAGCCAGTAGCCGCCAAAATCCCGTACCCGTTCCACTCGGACTCGCTTGCTGTCCACTTCTACCCATTCAGGCTCGCCCTCTTCATCAAAAAGTCGCCTTTGCCAAGATCCAGCCCGGTTCATCGCCGCCTGCTTCACGCCGACGCAAGCCGCTTCATCCATATCTCCCAAATAGGCGACCACACGCTGTCTCGGTCCACGTTCTGTCCGTTGGCTCTCCACGAGTTCCCAGTAGACGCCATCTTTGCGCGACTTGTTTTGACCACAGCGTTTCAGATACATGCCCGCATTATAGCGGAACCCGGCCACACGTTTTTTGGCACTACATCACGTTTTAGAACCGGCCCACGCTCAGCACCGCCGTCCAACAAATTCCTCTGAGCGTGAAAAATCATTCCAAAAACTCATTTTCAACTTAAACTGCGTAAGTTGGGCTAGCTTCTAGGAGCCTGTCGGAGAGAAACAAATGCAACCAAAACTGCACGTTTTCGTCGTGTGAATGCGCCCCAATGGACTGCAAAAGCGCTGTTCTGCGGCCAAAGTAGGGGTTCATGACCGCTTCTACCCCCATTTTTGGTTCTCTCCGACAGGCTCCTAGCTTCGCGTATTGCGATTTCCGGAATAAATGCTCTTGCTATCCGAGTCCTAGATCCTCGGGGGAAATCCCGGACCTCATGTCGTCTTCTGCGGCTTCGCTGATCCGGCTGATCGTCCGTGTACCGGCATACCGAATTTGCCCAACACCCACAACCTACCGAGTCTTCTTGCCCGGGGTGTCGGGTCAATATGCTCTTCAGGTTGAAATCGAGCGCTATCACCTATTTTCGCCGCTTCTCGAGTTCTGCGCGCACGTCTTCGGGTGAGAGTCCGGTGGCGGCGAGCATGACGAGGGTGTGGTACCAGAGGTCGGCGACCTCTTCGGCGATGCGACCGGGGACGCCGTTCTTGCTGGCGATAATGACCTCGGCCGATTCCTCGCCGATCTTCTTGGCGATCTTGTCGACACCTTCCCGGAAGAGATACGCGGTGTAACTGCCCTCGGGCATGGTCGTTTGCCGCTCCTTGATCACGCGGAAGACCTCGTCCACTACATCGTCTGTCCCGCTCAGGAAACGGGGAACTGCCGCTGGAACGATCTCGCCACTACTGTCGATAGATCTGAAGAAGCAACTTCTCTCGCCCGTGTGACAGGTGGGGCCGGCCGGCTCGGCAATATAGACAATGGTGTCCTCGTCACAGTCGACGTGAACTGACTTGACCGACAGATAGTTGCCAGAGGTTTCTCCCTTGCGCCATAACTGTTGCCTGCTCCGGCTGTAAAACCAGGCCTGGCCGGTTTCCATCGTTCTATGTAGGGCGGTGTCGTTCACGTAGGCAAGCATGAGCACCTCTCCCGTGCGCTCGTCCTGCACCACCGCCGGCACGAGGCCCTTGTCGTCAAACTTTATCATCTATTCCTCCAAAAGCGATCATCGCCGCACCGGTACTCCCTGAGAAGCAAGGTACTCCTTGACTTCAGCAATGGTATACGTCCCGTAGTGGAAGATGCTGGCTGCCAGTACAGCATCGGCCTTGCCCTCCACGATCGCTGCGAGCAGATGTTCGAGACCGCCAGCGCCACCGCTAGCGATGACCGGAACGCTGACGGCCTCGGCAATGGCCCGCGTGAGCGCCAGGTCGTATCCCGCCTGGTGCCCATCGGCGTCCATGCTAGTGAGAAGGATCTCACCGGCCCCCAGCCTCACGACCCTCTTGGCCCATTCCACGGCGTCGATTCCGGTTGGCTTTCTTCCCCCATGTGTGTAGACCTCCCAGCCTCGACCCTCTCCCTGTCGTCTCTTGGCGTCGATGGCCACCACGATGCACTGGCTGCCGAACTTCTCCGCACCCCTCGACACGAGATCCGGATCATGTATGGCCGCTGTATTGATCGATACTTTGTCGGCTCCTGCTTGCAGCAGACTTCGCATGTCCTCAACAGAGCGGATGCCTCCACCAACGGTAAGGGGAATGAAAACCTGCGCCGCTGTGCGCTCCACCACGTCGATCATGGTCTTTCTGGCGTCGGAAGACGCCGTTATATCCAGGAAGACCAACTCGTCGGCCTTTTGCTGGTCGTAGAACGCCGCGAGTTCCACCGGATCACCCGCGTCTCTCAGATTGACGAAGCTAGTGCCTTTTACGACCCGACCGTCCGTCACATCCAGACAAGGAATGATCCGCTTAGTCAGCATCTCTTACCGCCATCAATGCTTCGGGCAACGATAGGTCGCCTGTATATAAGGCCTTGCCGGCTATGGCTGCCTCGGCGCCGATCTCTCTCAAGCGCAGAATGTGCGCAACCGAGCTAACGCCTCCAGCGGCGATCACGTTCACATCGACTGAAGATACGAGTTCTCTGATTGCCTCGAAATTCGGCTCAGTAAGCGTGCCGTCGCGAGCGATATCGGTATACAGAACTCGCGCGACGCCCAGTTCCCGCATTCGCCGCACCAGGTCCGTCGCCATTATGTCCGTCTTTTGTATCCAACCGCGCGTTGCCACCAGTCCATCCCTGGCATCCACGGCGACCATAATAGCCCCACCAAATTGCTGGCAAGCTGCGGTGACCATATCGGCGTCCTCCACGGCTGCCGTACCCAAAATTACCCTTCTTACTCCCATACCTAGTACGCTATTTATGGTTTCAAGGCTGCGAATGCCGCCGCCCAACTGCACGGGAATGTCCACGGCCTTGACGATCTCCCGAACCACTTCGAGATTAGCCGGCTGGCCGATCGCTGCTCCATCCAGGTCCACGACGTGAAGCCATCTTGCCCCCTCTGCCTGCCAACGCCTGGCTACTTCAACCGGATTAGGGGCGAAGACAGTCGTTTGGCTGTAATCGCCCTGAAACAATCGCACACATTTTCCGTCGCGAAGATCGATGGCCGGAATAACGATCATTGCTTTTCTGCTCCACTCCAGCGAAGAAAATTATCTAGCAGCCTGAGCCCCAACTCGCCGCTTTTCTCCGGATGAAACTGCACGGCGACCATCTTATCCCGCGCAATCATGCTGCAGAAGGTTAGACCGTATTCGGTTTCACC
>JAUSEJ010000294.1 GCA_030650265.1 Dehalococcoidia bacterium
GTCGGGGCAATTGCGGCCGCCGACCGTGATCAGGAATAGCCTTCCCTCGCGCAGCTTTGGCCCGTCTACATCTGTAACAGTCTCCTTTGCCCAACAGGTTTGCAGGTGGCGCGTCATCCCTGCTTTGGTGAGCGTGCGATCGCAGAGACGGCATTTGCCTCTTGATCTGACTCTTCGGCTTGCTTGTTCTTCCATATTCAGAGGTCCTCCTTGTGTTCAATCGCAGTCTTGCACATCGCAACTTCTATATTTCATTCACCGGCTGCCTGGCGACGCAGCGCTGATATTCCTATTCCAGACCCTTCTCGATCATCGAGTAGTATCGTTTCTGAACGTCGATGATATGTTGGAGCGTTTGGCGGATGGTCCACTCGCCCTCTTTGGGCACCCGGTCAAGATCTTCGTCATCGACCGCGGCCAGCAGTCCGACAAGCTCGCCACGAGCCTGGGTCAGCTTGGCCACAGACATCTGGGCCTCGGTAAAATCGCGATCCATCCACTGGAGGTTCTTTACCACTTGAATGCCATGCTCCCTGTCGTGATTCCCGATCTGACTAAGAAGAAACCGCACCGGCCTCTCCACGCCGCCCCACGGTACCTTCTTCGCGAGGTCGGCGTCCTTGAGGGCAGCCAGCTTCTCCATGACTCCATCGTGATTTGCTGCCATTTCTGCCAGAACCTGTTTGATCTGCTCTCTTGCCATTTTCTTTCCTCCTCTATGTTCTCGAGTTCTTGCCATTAACGCGATCGCAACCGCAGCGCAACGTGCGAAATAGCGATCAACTCAGACTCCAATAATACGTTGTTCTCACGGCGAAAACAAGAGCCGGGCGTGTTGCGGCAGGTGAGATCGTGTTGTACACTGTTTCTATGATCCTTCGAGGCGCAAGACGATGATTGAGACCGCCGGTACTGGCAAGGCATCGAGAGGCGTCGAGACCAGGATGGGTTCCAGCGGCTGGGCGATGTGGACGGACTCCTGCTTGGCGGCTGCACAAAGAATGTTTCTATCTACTAGAGGCCAAATGGCTGATCTGGATAAGCGATTCCATATTCGACCGAACTCTAGGAGACGTGAGGGCCGTGAATAAACCGCACCTGGATTTGACCCGCCGTCAATTCATCGGCCTGAGCGCCGGAACGTTGGGCGCCGTTATACTTGCGGCATGGCAACTGAAGATCTTTGGGCAGGGGGTGCCTCCCGGCCCGGGTCCCTTTCTCCGCGTAGAGTTGGAGGACGCCTACATCACCTATGACGAGATCGACCGGATGTGGTCCTTTGGCAATGTCAGTTTTGAGGAACGCATTCGGTTCACACCAGAAGGCGGCCTGCGAGAAGTATCTCTGGTGGACAAATCAAACGACCGGCATTGGCGTCTCCATGGAAGCGTGGTCGGGCTAGACATGGTGGACGACTCTGATCCCGAGGGAGTCACCGTGGATGCCATCACGGGATGGACACTAGCCGACACCGCCGCCAAAGCACTCGCCGACGGGTCGCTGGAAGCCTACATCCAAATGGACCACGAAACATCTGGCCAAACCATTACGGTTCAGATTCGTGTTCGTCCAGTCCACCCTGTCATCGAGCGCCGTGCCCTCATCGCAAACAACTCAGCGCGACCCATGCGTGCTGTGCGCCTTGACTCGGTCTCTCTGGGCATGG
>JAUSEJ010000290.1 GCA_030650265.1 Dehalococcoidia bacterium
TGATGTAAGATAGACGATAAGGGTACGGCCCAAACGCTCACGCTTTGTGGTTTGCAGAAGGAGAGACTTCCATCTCTCCTTACAACTTACGAGTGAGGGCTAAATCTATTGTCATCAACTACACACCCCAACAACAACAGCCAGGTTGAACTGCCAATCGGCAGCAGCGGCCGATCGGCCAAAGAAGTGGCCATCGC
The DNA here is from genome assembly GCA_030650265.1 of Dehalococcoidia bacterium. The sequence continues at coordinate 198 of JAUSEJ010000290.1, forward strand.
CGCCGCCGGCCTGGCAGAGCGGGTCATAGTCAGGGGCTTCAGCAAGGTTCAGCGTATCAGCTACAAGGGCCGGCGCGACGTTGTCACCGACACCGATGTCGCCGCCGAAAAGGCCATCATGACTCTCATACGGGCGGAATTCCCCGACCACGGTCTCATGGCAGAGGAGTCCGGTACCGCCGCCGGACAGACAGATTTTCAGTGGGTCATCGATCCACTTGACGGCACCTTCAACTACTCTCAGTCTATCCCCGTCTTCTGCACGTCAATCGCCCTCGCCTATCAGGGGGAGGTTATCCTTGGCGTCATAAAGGATCCTCTACGCCGGGAGCTCTACACCGCCGTAAAGGGTCAGGGAGCAACACTCAACGGCCGGCCGATGCGCGTTTCCAGCAAGACCGACATAAGCAACACCGCTATCGGCTTCGACCTTGGTTACAATGAGGCGCTGCGCAAGAAGGCGCTAGATCACGCAGCGATGCTTCTCCCCCTCGTCGGGACGCTACGTCTTTTTGGCTCGGCAGCCCTGGCCCTGGCCTTGACCGCCGCCGGCAGGTACGATGCCTTCTATCACCACTGGCTCTTCCCCTGGGACCTGGCCGCTGGCGTCCTCATGGTTACCGAGGCCGGAGGCTGCGCCACCGACTGGGCAGGAAACCCGGTCACCCTCGGCACTAGAGATGTCCTCGCCTCGAATCATGTCCTACACGACAAGATACTGGAAATCCTTCGCTAAAGCCGATCAGGCCTAAGTAGGTCGGCACGTCGTCCTAAGCCGAGGGTGAAGTTAGGGACTTCTAGCCGGGAAGAAGACGCCATGGCATCGAATTGATTCTGCGAACCGCGCCGAAATGGCGTCGGTCCAAGGTGATTATCACGTCTGTGCCCAATCGCTCGGCCAGGGCAATCACCGAGGCATCGGTGCCGCCGAGGGGGAAGTTCGCATACTGCTCAA
>JAUSEJ010000302.1 GCA_030650265.1 Dehalococcoidia bacterium
TCCAAATTGACCATCCAGAGGTGACTATCTTGACCATAGATCGCCCAGTTCTCTTTGGGAGACAAGGAAAAACCCTCGTTGTTGTCTGAGGACCCGATCCGCTTGACAGCCGTGCCATCAATGTTCATGGTCCAGAGAGAAGTTGGCTGATAATTTGCGTCGCCGACGGTCCTCACGTTATAAATCAATTTCCGCCCATCGGGAAACCACTGCCAGCTTCCGACAAAACCAGAGGCAGGGCTACGCCTCATAAGAGAAAGCGGCGAGCTGCCATCGATATTCATCATCCACCAGGTTGCGCTTGTCTCGCTGGCAGGCCTATCAGCGTTGACGAACGAGACCTTCTTGCCATCCGGTGACAGCGAAAGGCCGCGAACATAGACGTTTGGTTTGTCTGCTTCCTTTGGTAGATTCGCCAGACGTTGCTTCTGCCCATTTTCCAGATCGAACCGCCACAACTCGCTGACCCGTTCACTGGCCTTGGAGAGAACGAATAGCAGAGACTTGCCGTCGGGGGACCAACACGCTGCCGACGCTACGGTGGAAGAACTCGGCGCCGATTCTTCCGCAGGCGGGACTACCCAAACGATGGCAGCAGCAGTTTTCGCATCAACCAAATCGTTTGTATTGGCGATCGCGATGCCGATGGCGCCGTGAGCGTCCAGACGGGTCTGGAGCACAAGCCGGTTCGAGTCAGGAGACCAGCTATGCGATGAGACAAAGGGCCATACCAGATACTCACGCACATCGTCGACACGGGCCACATAGAACCGGGATTCGTTCGTATCCTCCGCGCTTCCCAAATAGGCAATTCTGCCTCCATCCGGTGAGACGCTCAACGCCTTCCCCCCAAAGTTTCTGGGGGTATCGAGCGGTATGCTGCGAACGAATATGGGCTTGGCCAATGAACCACTAGTGATCGGCAACATCAGGGGATGGGATGCTCTGGTCTCAGAAATGAGGCCATTTAGATAAAACACAATCCAGATAACGGCGACCAGGGAACCACCAGCCAGCAGGTAGTTGAGAACCAGTGATACTGCTCTGCCCGTCAACCTCAGGGCTCTCAACATCGCCCAGATCACTTGTACCACGATAGACCAGCCCCTGGATCGACGTCCGATATCTTTGTAAGTTGTTTCGGTTCAGAAGTCGCCAGTTGGCCATCCACCTCGTCAATCTTTAATGCCCAGATGTCGAATCCACTACCGGCCGCTCCGGATATATAGGCAATGAACTGGCCGTCAAAGCTCCAGGTCGGCGCCCTTGCGGCTCCGTCCGATGTAAGCTGCCTTGCGTTTTCCCCGTCGGCATTCATCAGCCAAACGTAGCTCTTACCCACATCGCGCACGACGAAGACAATTCTTTTCCCGTCGGGGGACCACCGCGGATCGTAGGCGCCGTCGCCCGCTTTGGTGATCTGCTGCCATTTTCCCGTCGCGGTAGTGTAAACCCATACCTGCGAAGTGGCGGAACGATACCCAGCCATGGCAATCTGTTTGCCGTCGGGTGACCAGGTGGGCGAGTCCAACCCGCCACTTTGAGAAGCCGAAGCAATCCTCGTCCTGCCGGTTCCATCCGCGTTCATGGTCCAGAGGGCCAAATCGTAGCTACCTTCATCGCTCAAGAAGGCGATCTTCTTGCCGTCCGGTGACCAGGTGGGTCGGAAAAGCCAGCCGCTATAGCCGCCCCAGTATTGTGTATTGGTCAGCGCCCGGACAAATCCGTTGGCCGAATTCGAGACCATGATATTTGAGCGACTTTCGTCTCTCTTCACGTAGGCCATCGCTCCACCGTCGGGAGACCAGCTTGGTTGCGTGTCAGACCCGCCTTTGGTTAGCTGCTTGAGATTCCCATTATCCCACGTCCAGATATTTCCAGACCTGACAAAGAGGAGCTTTCCTCCCACCGTGATGCTAGTCTTCACCCTCGGAACGGTAGTCGGAGCGGGGGTGGGCGCAGGGCGATCCACCACGGAACACGCTGATAGCAGAACTACCAGCCCAAACAGAACTACTCGAGAAACTAGCTTAGTCAAATCGCCTCCAAAGGCAGGTCTCAGAGTTGCGCCGCACCAATGATTTGGTCGAGATTGTCCAAACCCTCGACCGAAAGATACCGTTCTATTCCCTCAATGACCGCGATGGAAGCCCCCGGATCGACGAAGCTGGCGGTGCCAACCTGCACGGCGCTCGCCCCGGCCAGGATGAACTCCAGTGCGTCTTCGGCCGTCCCAATTCCACCGCAAGCGATAACCGGGATCTTCACCGCTCCTGCCACCTTGAACACCATTGCCAGAGCAATCGGCATGATGGCCGGGCCCGAAAGACCGGCAAACCGTTTGGCGAAGACCGGACGGCGCCTACGAACGTCGATCCGCATACCGACGATCGTGTTTATCAGAGATACGGCGTCCGCGCCTGCCGCCTCCACAGCCTCTGCCACCGCCACGATATCGGTCGAATTGGGGGTTAGCTTCACGATCAATGGCAGATCGCATCTCTCCCTCACGGCAGCCGTTACGCCTGCTGCCATGCGGGGATCGCAGCCAAACTCCATTCCACCAGCGTCGACGTTGGGGCAGCTAATATTGACTTCGATCCCGGCGACCCCGGGGACACCACTCAGCAGCTCAGCGAGCCTGACGTAATCTTCCCAACTATCTCCGGCGATGTTGACGATGACCGGAACAGCCCAGTTGGCCCATTGAGGCGCCTTCTGCTTGACCAAAGCCTCGACACCAATATTCTCGAGGCCGATGGAATTTAGCATCCCTGCCGGAGTTTCCATGATTCTTGGCTGGGGATTCCCCTTCCTGGGCCTGAGCGTAGTGCCCTTGCAGATTATCGCTCCCAGGCGCTGGATATCAACCAACTTCGCATACTCGGTTCCATAGCCGAAGGTTCCGGACGCTGTCATCACTGGATTCTTAAGACGGAGACCGGACCCGTTCTGAGGGGCAAGGTCAACCGATAGGTTCATCGGAAAACTTCTTTCAGCTCAAGCACCGGGCCATCCTTGCAGGCCGTCTTGATGCCATGTCTGGTTTCAACGCTGCAGCTCAGGCACGCCCCCACACCGCAGGCCATGCGCTCCTCAATCGATATTTGAACGGATTTGCGCCTCGTCGAACGGACCAGAATCGAAGCCAGAGAAGCGTACATGGGCACAGGCCCGCAGGCGAAGATCTGGTCAGCCCAGTCGAGATACGCCGGCAGCAGGTCCGTCACAACCCCTTTTGTTCCAGCCGACCCATCGTCAGTGGCCAAGACCACCTCAACCTGAGGTGGCAGAAACTCGGCTGGATAAGCCTGATCCTTCGAAGCAGCGCCAAGCAGCAAGGTTACCGAGAGGTCGCGGGCCACGGCCGCCTCCGCCAGGGCGACCAATGGTGCGATCCCCATTCCCCCGGCCAGCAGGAGCAAATGACGCGAGCCCGGTGATATGGCATAGCCCGAGCCGAGTGGTCCAAGGGTATCGACAACGTCGCCAGGCCGGCGCGAAACCAGCCAGGCGGTGCCACGACCGGCCTTCGCCACTAGAAAGGCTACGGCCACGAACGGCGAAGGCAATCTAGCGGTATCCAACTCCCGGGAGAATTCGCCTCCCGGCAGCCCGAAATCCTCTCTCTGCCCAAGAGCGACATCCGGCAGAACATCAGGCCGGTTGCCGTAGGGCGAGACAGAAAACCTCGTGCGATGAAAGGCAATGGGTCGGCGAAGGAGAGGGTCCAGCCCTTCAGAACAGCGCAACATATAGAACTGCCCTGCCGTGGCCTGCGCGCCTTCGGGGGGAACTGCCAACCAGAGCAGCCATCTCCCTGAAGCTATCTCCTTGACAGAAATCACGATGGCAGCGAAAAGCCTCAAGCGATGGTACCACCCGTTCACATTCCGGAATTGTCTAATGATACCGCGTCAATACCCTCTATCGCAAGCGCGTCTGGCCAGCATATCGATCCTCGCTGCAACCATCCTGGGATGGACGGGCTGGTCCCGGTCATTGAGACGAGACAATTGGCGATCGATATACAAGAGAGTAGCAGCAGCGAGGTCACGCTCCGCCAGATGGCGCACCCCGATCAGTTCTGGGAAGAGGGCAACCTTTTCCGGATCCAGCTTGTCCGCGAGGAAGATGATCTGATCCAACAAGCCCATGCCTGGCTTCCCCGTCGTATGGCAATCCACAGCGTCGAGGATCTCCTTATCGACCATGCCATAGTCCTGGCGCAATAGGGCCGCTCCTACTGGACCGTGAATTAGAATAGGCCAGTCTTCTTCCAAACTATCAGGACGAAAGCCAAGCTTCTTGGCAAGGATGCGCAGTTCCTCATCGCTCATGGCGCGCGCGATGTCGTGTAGAAGCGCCGCCGCTTCGGCCTTTTCCGGGCAATAGCCGTGACGCTCCGCAAGATCATGGCTTATCAGACTCACCCTCCCGCAGTGTTCCCGAAGCCCCTTCGGCAGTTTCCTCAGATCCTTCCTGAGTTTCTCCGGCAAGCTGCCTGTCCACAGAACGTCCGTATCGCTCTCTCCTCTCAACGATCGAAGGGGGAAAAGGCTAGTAGTAACTTATCTTCTCGCCGTCCACATAGATCGTCGGGCTAAGAATTAGACAATCAAAATGGATGAGCGCGTCGGCATCGTGATCGTAGTTGGCGCCAATTGCCAGGTGCACGCTGTTCAGGAGCTTTTCATCCTCGAGGAGGTTGCCGGTCATCTTTGCCGCGGGATTGAAGCCAAAACCGAGTTCGCCGATGTGCCAGGCGTTCCTCGCCATCTCAGGTTTATCGATCGTCGTGGCCCTCTTTTCGCCGTCTTTGATGGCCAAGAGCAGCCTTGACGCCTCCAGACTATCCTCTTCGACCTTCACCACAAATCCGCCCCGGATCTCCACGCGAATCGGCCGACCGGGGACGATATCCGGCTTCTCACCGAGGGCAATCGTGCCATCGAAAACGGCGATTCCGTCGACGCCGCCGAGAGCCGGTGATATGAACGCCTCGCCGCACGGTATGTTGCCCCCCGATCCCGGCTGGGTAAAATCGCCGTCGTCCTTGAGCGCCTGCCGTCCCCTGACGCTGACCACAATATCGGTTCCCGCCGGACTGGTTATTCGCACCAATTCAGCCGGGTTCAGAATATTGCAGAGGCGGTCAACCTGGCGACGCATGAGGTCGTAGTCGATGTCGACTGTTCGCAAGAACATATCGACAGTTATGCCAGGCGTCCAGAAACCCCTGGCCCGCCGATCCCCATCTTTAACTTTATCAAAAATGCTCGAGTACTTCTTGCCATCACGGCCAACGTAACCGACGTGGAGGCCGTAGGGGTCTTTGCCCAACTTCATCGCCGATATGGATAGAATCACGTCGGGTGCCGATTCGATGGCCGAGAGGACGGTCCTTTCGGCGTAGTCCATGCCAGATTTGGCCGGCTGAAAGATGAGAGTGGGCTTGCCCCCAATTTCCAGACTGGCCGCGAAGAGAGCTTCGGCGATGACTTTGACGTCCTCGTCCGGGTTGCTAATTATCAGTATTTCCTCCCCCGACTTGAGCGCCAGAGTCTTCTGTAGAGCGATCGAGGCTACCTCCTTGAGTCGCTGAACCGGCAATTGAACCATCTTCCTCGACACCTCCTTCCGGAAAATCCGGTCAAACCCATTATAGCACGGCCAATTGGTTAACACGAGTACGCTATCAATCGTTGTACGGCGTGATCGGAATTGGTATAATGACCGCAGGAAAGGACGTTTTCACGATGTTGCACCTTAACCAGAAGCCAGTCGATCTAGGTAGCGTGAGAGAGATCATCAGACACTATTGCCAGGGACTCACGGGACTGGCGATGCAGATTCGCTCGACCGAGGAGCTGGCGCAGTGGGGTATCGGCTGGACTTCCATTGAGCAGGCCACCACCGAAGGTAGCACCATCTTCCTGCCCCCGACTATACCGGACCGGGGCGCTCCCTCAAGCACTTTCGAAGCCTACAAGGTGCTCGCCACCCATCAAGCAGGACACCTGGAATTCGGGACTTTTTGGTTTACCTTCGAGCGCCGGTCCACCCTCTTCAAAGACTTCCGATCCATTCTGGCAGAAATAGCCGGCGCCGGATCGCGCCCTGTAACCGATTTCGAGCGATTCTTCGACCTCTTCCAGAACCGTCGTCTGGCCAAAGATATCTTCACCATTGTCGAGGATAGTCGGGTGGACGGACTTCTGAAGCAAGAATACCGCGGACTCAGACGCCCCTTTCGCCTGGCGCAGGAGACCTCACTTTCAACTCGTCCGTCGCTGATTCTCCTGCCGCTCAGAGAAGCGATGTTGGAAATCCTGATCATGGTCAGTATTGACAGTTGCGGCAGCGTGCGTGTACCCACGTTGATGGTTCCATCGCTGAGGCTGGTTCTTGGCATTCTTCGACTGGTTAAGCATAACGAGGGTGCTACGGTCGAAGATTCGGCAGAGGCGACAATTCGGCTCTATTGCACTCTGGCCGGAGTGCCGAACACGCCATCGTCGGAAATTCCCTCGGACCAGTGGGACACTTACGATCTGAGCGAGACCATCACCATCGACGATGACCAGCAAATCGACATTCTCCGTCATTTCTTTGCCTGCGGTGAGGAAGCAGCCAGCGAGGACTCGACTTCACCATATGAGAGCCCGCAGGACCCCGACTTTCGCGGCGAGCTGAAGCCGGAGTTGGCCCAAACGCTGATGAAGCTTGGCCTTGACGATGAGGAAGAAGAAGACGGGGATCCGGGAGGCGAGATCGCTCTGGAAGACCTGAAGCGATTATTCGAAAAGAGCGCGGAAATAGCAGCCGATGACCGGGAGCAGTTGTTGCCCGCTTCCTTCGCCCGCAATATGCTGAAGGAAGGCAAAAAAGCGCATCCCTTTGGCAAGATCGTCCGGCGGGAGCAACCCAATCCGCGGGCAAAGGGACAGTGGCAGTCCCGGTCACCGGGGTCAATAGAGGATTTCTACTACGACGAATGGGACTTCCTGGCAAACCAGTACAAATCGGGGTGGTGCCACCTCAAACAGAGCGTAATGGGAGAGGGGTCCGGCGACTTCTTCACCGAAACGCTGCAACTATATGCGGGTTTGGTGACGGCAGTAAAGAAGGAATTCGTGCAACTCAAGAGCGAGGATCTGAGAAAAGTGAAGCGCCTCCGTGATGGCGATGACCTCGACTTCGATTCGGTGGTCGACTCCGTCGTACAAAAAAGGGTGGGCGCGCCATATTCCGACCGCGTCTACTGGCGCCGGCAGAAAATCGAGCGAGACGTCTGCGTGGCCTTCCTCTTGGATATGAGCGCTTCGACCTTTGAGAGGCTAGGCGCCGGTGATCTGTCACCCGATGGCGCCCCGGCATACCCCGGACTTGCGGGCGGCAAGCGAATCATCGATCTGGAGAAAGAGGCCGTCATCGTGCTCATCGAGGCACTTGAGTCCATCGGCGACCCCTACGGCATCTATGGCTTCTCCGGACATAGCCGGCACAACGTCGAGTTCGCCATCATCAAAGATATCGCCGAAGAACTGTCCCCTGCAGTCAAGAGGCGAGTCGCCAGCATTTGCCCCGTTAGGGGGACCCGCATGGGACCGGCTATCCGCCATGTCGCCTCGATTCTGGACAGACAGGAAGCCAAGTCCAAACTCATCATCCTCATCAGCGATGGCCGACCGCAGGATTACGACTACGGGGAGCACCACACTTTTGAAGACTGGGGCGCTTATCAGCACCTGACGAAGAAGCGCTCACTGATGGATGGGGGAATCCCCGAGGAGATGAGAAGAGAATATGCCATCTACGATACCAGAATGGCCCTTCTTGAAGCGCGGCAAATGGGGATCAAGCCTTTCTGCCTCACCATCGACAAGGCCGACCACGACTACTTGCGGGTCATGTGTGGCGACCTCGGCTACGAGATACTCGACAACATCTACGCCTTACCACACCGCCTACCCAATCTTTACCGGAGACTGACTACTCACCCTTAGACTAGAGTCACGCCTTACAAGGCTAGCAACAGACTGCTTATCATGGATGCCATCGATCCAGACACAAAGGCAGGTAATTTGACTGCGCATGATGATCGGAGTATCATTTCTTTGAATACATTTGATCAATCCGGAAATGAAGGAATATGAGTCGCGCATACAAGCTTCTGGAGCGAATTCTGCGTGGCACGTCCGACACAAACATCCCATTCGACGAACTTCGTCGGCTCCTGGTCCTCTTGGCGTTTAGAGAGCGAGTTCGAGGAGATCATCACATTTTCACGAGACAAGGGGTCGAAGAGATACTGAACCTTCAACCTAGGGGCGCTAAAGCCAAACCCTATCAGGTCAAACAAGTTCGCAACGTGATCTTGCGATACAAGTTGGGAGAATTGGATGATGAGTAAGTATGAGATCATAATCTATTGGAGCGACGAGGATCAGGCCTTTATTGCCGAGGTCCCGGAACTGCCCGGTTGCGCTGCAGACGGTTCAACGTATCAAGAGGCTATAGCAAACGCAGAAACCGTCATGCAAGAGTGGATTGACACCGCCAAAGAATTGGGGCGCCCCGTCCCGGAGCCGAAAGGCCGACTGGTATTCGCCTGACGACTGATTCTTGATAGCTGGCTAGCGTGAAGCCCAAGACAGGATTTGTCCCCGGAACGGGACGTCGAAATGGTCGACACGAAGTGTTCACTGCAGCGGTTTGACAGTTGCGCCCTGGCATCCGATGGTGCTAACATGGTCTGGCCACCAAGTGTCCCACGGTCGGCAAAATACGAACGGGAAGCTGGAGGAGGTAGCATGAGCTACGAACACCTGCTCATCGAGAAGAACGATGGAGTCGGCGTAATCACCCTAAACCGTCCTGACAGACTAAACGCCTTTACGACCAATATGTTTCACGATCTACCGGAAGCCCTGACCGGAATGGCGATTGACCCGTTGGTTAGAGTATTGATCCTGACCGGCAGCGGTCGGGCATTCTGCGCCGGCGCCGATCTTGCCGAGGGCATCATCGCGAAATCGACCGATGAGACGGCGGGCCGGGGCCAGGCAGCAAATCTGGCTGCGTATATGAGAGAATTGCAGACGCTCATCTATATTATCCGTCGCATGGGCAAACCTGTTATTGGTGCCATAAACGGTGATGCCGTGGGAGCGGGATTCAGCCTGGCTCTGGCCTGCGACATGCGTATTGTCTCTGCTAAGGCCAGATTCGGCATGGTCTTCTCCCGGATCGGCCTGGTACCCGACCTCGGCGGCGCTTACTTTCTCACCCATATGGTGGGCACGGCCAAGGCCTGCGAACTAATCATGACCGGGGATGTTTTCGACGCCGCCGAGGCCTACAGACTAGGTCTCGTTAACAAGATTGTCCCTCCCGAGGAACTGATGTCCGCCGCCCTTGAGCTTGCTCACAAGCTAGCAGAAGGAGCCCCCATCGCTACGGCATTGGCCAAGGACATGATCTACAAGGAAGCGAATATGGATATTGCTGAGGCGCTGGATTACGAAGCCACCATGCAAGCCATGGCGATGCAGACGGCAGACCATCTGGAAGGGGTCAAGGCCTTCAAGGAGAAGCGAAAACCCGTCTTCCAGGGCAGCTAACAGCGAGCGCTTGCAATCGGGTAGGAGGGGACCTCACGGTCCCCGTCCTCCCACACCACCGGACGTACTCATCGTATCCGGCGGTTTCCTCTATTGGTGTAACGCAGCATACCTATCATTAGGTCCCGCGTCAGGGCTCGCTCTCGTTCCAACGCCGTGACCGCTTGCGACTCCTCGTACGCGGCAGGTCCGGTTCCGCCTTCGCCGCCTGCGCCGTGGCGCACGAGGTCCTCCCTCCACTCAAAGAGGCTCAGTTGGTACCCCGTGCCTTGCTGTCGCTCCACACTCATCGAGTCTTTCCGACTGCTCCCTGCAATAGAAGATTCGGCCCTTCACCAGTCCTTCTAGGGGAAGGCCCAGCTACTATGGCCTCGGCTGACCCCTCCGTGCCTCTCTCGCCCCGTTGCCGTGGCAATAGTCCGGTTCGTCCGGACGAACACGGAGGTCTCCCAGGGTAAGTCATGTAGCCTTCTCTCGGCCCCCGCCGGATTTACCTGCGTGCGTGTCCGGATGACTATCGGGCCTCCCCGTCCATGGCCGGGTTACCCCACCACGCCGGCCTTGTATCCGGTTTCTGTTCGTCGGGCCCGAGTTTTGCCTGCGGCGTCCTTCAGATTCCGCCTCGCGGCGTCCTTCATAGAAGTCAACCATGCCCCCGGGGCACCCCAATAGTGAAAGGGCGTG
>JAUSEJ010000316.1 GCA_030650265.1 Dehalococcoidia bacterium
TCTGGGTCTTTGTTGACGAGGGAAACTGGGCCAGCCAATTTGACTCGCCGGGAACGCAATCAGCCAACCAATCAGCTAGATTCCCGGCTTTCTCTACAAAACCCACTTCTCCACTGTAGTGATTAGCAAGGCAGTCCATAGGACAAAACATGAGCTTATTCAGCTTCGAATAAAGGCCGTATTCCTTCACATCGTTGTGATGGGCCAGTATGGTATCCAAGTAATACTCCGTTGGTGCGAGCTTCTGCTGATTACTTTTGTCCTCCCCATACGTGGAACCCACCCCCAAGCGCAGTGTCAAGAAAACGGGGAATACCCCGTTCTTGATCATCCAGCGGTTCCCTTCAATGAGGGAATCCCGGGATTCCTGCCATGTCTGATGCCCACTCGGGGGCATCATGGTGACGCTACCTACGAAAACATTTCCCACGTTTCCAGCGCCGAACGTGTCCACCGCCTCGTGGCAAGCCTCTTTGTAGCGCTCGTGACCGGTATGTTTGTCCTTCCCCGGACATATCTCGGCAAACAGCCGGCGATCCCACACTTCCATTTGGAAGGTAAGACAATTGAGACCCACGTCCTTGAGCCTCTGCATTTCCTTTCTACTTATCGGCTGGGTATGTACGCTCAGATTGGGTTTGTGGGAAGCCGCCTTGGCAATGCTCTCCACAAAATCGAGGTGTATTCTCGCCTCTTTCTCACTGCTCCGGAGTCCGCCCATCAGAAAACGCCCTTCGACAAAAGTCGTGCTTGAGGTGGCGATTTTGTACGCCTCGACCGTTTCCATCAGGTTGATTGTAGCGGCGCGATCAGCCCCGACGGCCTGAGCATCCTCGTAAGTGTAGTTGTAATTGCAGAACTTGCACTGTTCCCCGAAAGCAAAATACTCGCAAAACCGCAAAGGAGTTATGACAAAACAACTTCGCTGAATGTCAACGAGGCTCGCCACTGGTATTCCTTGGCTAGTCACGTCCTCATCGAATTTCCGTCGCTTGTGACGAGCAAAATAAATACTCTCGACCTTTTCTTCTCCCTCGTAAAGGCCAAACTGGCCTGAACCCAGCTCTTTGAACTCATAGGGGCTAGTGGAATCTCTTTCGACTCTGACACCAATTGCATTCTTCAGATAGAATGGACTGAGGTGCAAGATATAACCCGGCCTCACTGTCTCCGGCCTTTTTTCCGCTATCTCCCTCCTCGATAAATCATGATCGTGGCTTTGGTAAATTGGCAAGCGTCGTTGCCAAACCCCTACCCTGTCAAGCACCTCGGAGTCTTTAATACCATGGCGCAGAGCATCCATCTTGATGATGGTTTCTCGGGGAAGAGTCGGGTATTTCTTCTGCAGTTCATCGACTCGGGGCATTCATTATCCTCCTTCTGTTCTTCATCATGTTATCGTGTTGTAGTGAAACAGCCGTCCTGGCTGCAGACTCGTCTCTCTTCAGCGGGTGCGTGAAGCATAGCAGTAGAGAAGCTTGCGCAATATACAGCAAACGATGCAATTACGCTGTAATATTGTTGTGGGGCGGGAGGAGACCGGCTTCGATAACGAGTCGGGTCAAGGCAGTACGGGAGTGTATGCCGAGACGTTCGTAGATACGGTGGAGGTGGGAGCCGACAGTGAGTGGGCTGAGTGTAAGACGTTTGGCGATCTCGGCTTTGGTCAAGCCCTGTGCGACGAGTCGCGCTATTTCCAATTCTCGTTCGCTTATTGCGACGCTGCCGAGGTGCGGGCGGCGCGTGGCAATAGGCGAAATGCCGTACCCTTTGAGGATTCGCCGGGCACGATCGGCATGGCGCCGAGCATCAAGGCGCTCGAAAATCGCCAGGCTTTGCTGGGCCGTTCTCACTGCTAGCTCTGGTCGGGCGGTAGCTGCCGATGTTGACTGATCCAACAAGCATCTCCCGGCCTCGAATGGCATCCGCAGCCCAACAAACTTTTCATGCGCTCGCGCGAGACAATCTATGGCGGCTTCGGACTGGCCCAAGGCCTGCCGGGCGAGGCCCTCAGCCCGAGAGGCGAGGGCGATAAGATGGGGTGTGTCGCAAGGCCCCAAACCGATAATCAGGCGAGCGGTTTCGAGCGCGCTTTGCGGCTCTCCTGCCGCTGCCTGCACTTCGGCGAGAAGCATAAGGCCGGTTGGCTCGAAGGCTAAGGTCAATCGAGCGGGTTCCTTCTCCCACGATTCCACCTGGCGGGCGAAGCCAATCGCAATGTCAAGCGCTCGCTTTATCTGGGCTCGCTCGATGGCGATAGTTGTCTCGGCGATGTCAATGAGACTGAAGATAGGCCTGTCTGCCGGTCCTTCATGTGATGGGCTGCCGAAGGCCATCCTTGCCGCATTAATACATGCTTCAGCTTCTGATAGGTCCCCACGATATGACAGAATCATTGCCTGTCCAGCCAATGAATAGGCTAGGTCACGCGGTTGCCCGATCCGGCGGGCCAGAACGACGGCCGCCGTGCTCAATCGCAATGACTCGTCCCATGTGCCAGACATAAAGTGGGCTAAGGCGAGATAATGTTGGAGGCGGACCTCCATATCGGGCGCACCAAGTTGCTGGGCCACTGCCAAACCATGTTCGGCATGGTAACGCACGAAGTCATGATCGCCGAGATACATTCCGATGACCCCCAGGACGTTATGAGCCCTGGACCAGATGTCTAGCACACGCGCTTGTTCGCTAACCGTCAAAGCCTGTAAAGCGTATTCACGAGCGTTTGCAACATCGCGCTGCCACAGGGAGGAGAGGGCGGCTACAAGGTGCGCTTCGGCCTCCGAACGCTGCGATCCCAGTCGCCTGGCCAAAGACAAGAGCTCCGCTGCGGTATCGGCGACACCTTCGGCGTCTCCTAAGCGGTAGAGGATGTGAAACCGAGTGTAATGCAGATCGGCCAACTCCTGGCAGGGTTTGCCGCCTGCCAACATGGCCAAGCCAGCACTCAGGTGGGCGTTGGCAACATCGAAGTGACCCCGGTCCCATTCTGCCAAAGCCAACTGGCTATGGAGACGGGACGCGGCAAGGGCATTGCCATCTCTTTCCCGTTCGGCCAGGGCCTGGTTCCAGACGTCGACGGCCGCACCCCGCTTGCCGATTCGTTCCCACGCCTCGCCCAGTCGCTCGAGCAGTGATGGCAGAGTATTCGGGGTTACAGGACAGGGAAGAGTGGTCGGGAATCCGAATCCTGGTCCCCCTCGTAGCAGTTCCAAGGCGACGGCATAATGTCGCGCAGCCTCCTCGTTGGCAAATAGGTCAAGCGCGCGATCCCCAGCGGCCAATAGGACCGAGAGAGCCCGGCCAGGGTCAGCCTCCGAGCCAGCGCCCTGATAGTGGCGAGCGAGGCGATTCACATTAGCCAGTGGTCCTTGCGGGATGGATTCTAGCGCTCTAATTGCTGCCACATGAGCGCGCCGCCGTTCTATCTCCGGCAATTCTGCATAAACAACCTCTTGAACTAGGGGATGAGTAATGCCATAGGCGACGTCTAATCCAACCGCTTCGTCGACCACCAACCCTGTTGCTCTCAAACGACGAAGCGACTTGAGTAGGCACTCCTCCTCCAGACTGCTAGCTATTCGCAGAGTTTCGTGGTAGGCAACATCGCCCATAATGGCAATCAGGTCCAGAACGCGTCTGTCGGACGGTTCAAGTCGCCTCAGACGCGTCAGAATAAGGCGGCGAATGCTCGGCGGAAGGGCGCGGGCTCCATCGGGACCAAGGACCCAGCAGTCCTTCTCAGTTGGACTGCGAACGAGATGGCCGAAGTCGATTAGTGCGGCGACAAGCGCTTCCACGAAAAGGGGCATTCCCCCAGCGCGAACATCGAGCAGGGCCATGAGGTCGCTCGGCGCCTCTCCACCGAGAATGCCTCGAACCAGGTTGTTCACCGCTTCCGGTTCGAGGAGGGGGACGACGACTTCCTCGGCCAACCCGTTTCGATCTAGCGAGCCTATCAGGCTCTGCAAGCCACGGGAGGCGTTCGAGGCATCCTCATTGTAGGTGGCAAGCAACAGGGCCCGGAGGTCGGCGAGCCCGCGAGCGAGGTAATGCAGCAAATCGATGGTCGCCGGGTCGGCCCATTGGAGGTCGTCAATGAATAGGGCAACCGGCGCTTCTTGAGTTAGTCGTTCGAGGAGACGGGACACAGCCTCGAAGAGGCGGGTCTTCTCGAGGGCCGGGTCGCCAAGTCCCTCAAGGGGTAGGATGGATGGGGGAAGGTGAAGGCCGCCGAACAGGCGTCCGAGGTCGGGCAGACCGTCCACCAGCGCCGCTAGATGGTCTGTCTCAAGCCTGCGAAGCAGGGGGCCAAAGGCGTTGACGACCGGAGCATAGGCGAGCTCGCCTTCCAGCAGCAGGGCTCTGCCTTCGAGAACCGTAAAGCTACGCTTCTTGGCCAGGGCGAGAGCTTCACGGGCGAGACGGGTTTTGCCAATGCCGGGCTGGCCGGTGAGGAAGATGATTCTACCCTGTCCTTCGGCGGCAAGGCTCAGTGCCGTAATGAGACGCCGGAGCTCGCCATCACGGCCAACAAAAGGCGATATCCCTCTCTGACCTGAGGGCCTTCGAGAAACCGGATTGGAGTTTCGGTGTTCTGAGTGCCGATCCATTTCCATCCAACCTCCGGGTCGAGAATCCTTCCGCTGGAAGTTTTCGACATGATCAGACCTGTGGCTGACGCTCGCCAAACCAATGGGTCCGAAGTTTCACCAATTATACTTTATTCTGTGGGCCCAATCTATCAGGTTTGGAGATCGAAGATACCAACAAGTGTGCTTCTCACCCTTCGGGGCAGAATAATGAAGGGAATCCGGCCAAGCCCTTGAGCCACTGCATCGCCTTTTGCGTCAACCAATACGCAGCACAGGTCCTGCGACTCTATGACTATCAGCGAGGACTCCGTCCTCATTTGGGCGGTCTTCGCTTCCTCACAGATCCCGATGAGTCTGCTCCAGATGATATCTAAGGATACCGGGTCGAGTTGCATCTCGTCTCGTTCACCGGAAGGGCGACAAGGGAAGCGGTGATCGTTCCCTCCTTTTCCCCTTTTGCCCTTCGCAATCTCTTCTTCTATCGCCCCAGCCGCGCTTGCTTTAGATATTTTCGGCAGGCGGAGGCCATCAAGCCGGCGGCGCCACTGATGATGATATTGCAGCCCCTCTCGATCTGAATCCGGGTGTGGGCTGCATCGCGCCCGACGTTGGCCACGGCGATACCCTGGCTTTTGGCTAGCCCGATTCCCATGCCGATCTTTTCCTGTACGGCCGGGTGATCCCACTGGCCTCCGTAGCCCATCGAAAGAGACAGGTCGCCTGGTCCAATGAAGACTGCTTCCAGCCCCTGCACCGAAAGTATCTCCCCCAGATTGTCGAACGCTTCCGGCTCCTCCAGCATTGGCAGGAGCAGTGTTTGCTCGTTTGCCCAGCGGATGTAATCGGCCTGCGACAACTCGAGACCGAAGCTTGCGGCCCGGGTGCTGCTGCCTGAGCCGCGCATGCCTTGGGGCGGATACTTGATAGCAGCCAAAGCGCGACGCACCGCGTTTGCCGTGCTGCAATGCGGGACCACAATGTTGTAGGCCCCGGCTTCAAGATAGCCGAGGATCACCGCTGGATCGTTGCTGGGCGCTCTAACAACAGGCTCGATGCCTGCCGCCTGGGCCGCCCTCACCAGGGTACCGGCAGTCTCCGCTCCGATGCCGCCGTGCTCGCCGTCGATGAAGTAGAAGTCGTAGCCGAGAAGAGCAATGAATTGCACGATATCGGGATCCTTGCCGGGCATGAGAGTCCCGATGGCAGGCTTGCCCTCCTTGATCATCCGCTTAAGTTTGTTTTCTCGCATGTGCCCCTCCTCTTTTGGAGCGCTCGAGTCCTTCCCGGAAGGACCGCAGTCCAGAGCTGTGATAAGCACTGCCTATTTGCGCTGGTCGAGTTTCCTGTTCAAGATCTGGCTGGCGATCATGTTTCGCAGGACGGCCGGAGAGCCACCGGCGACGGGACCGCCGGCCATGGCATCCCGCCAAAGCCGCTGGATGGGGAAATTCATTGTCGCCCCATCGCCGCCATGGAGGATCATCGCCTTCTGCGTCACTTTCAAAGCCACATCGTTGGAAAACACTTTGGCGGCCGTGACGTCCATGAGCCTGGGGTATTTCCCGTCCACCGCTGTACAGGCAGCGCGATAGCACAAACCGCGGGCTGCTTCCAGGCTGATCCACATTTCGGCCAGGTCGTG
>JAUSEJ010000327.1 GCA_030650265.1 Dehalococcoidia bacterium
CGCGACTTCGAAGGGGTGCCCACGAGTTACCACTCCACCAAGGGCAGTGGCCAGAACCTTAAGGTCCCCGGGTTGGATGAGAATATCGACAAGTTCCCTCAGACCAGGGACCTGGCCGAGAAGAAGCGGCTGGCGCTGGAGGCTGTCGTGATGGGCAAGAACCTCTACAGTAGGCTATCGGTGGTGGGTGTATATCCAACAATGGGCGTCAGCTCGAAGGTAGGCAGTGTACCCCGTCGTCCGGTTGCCGAGATCTTTGGTTATACTTACGAAGAAATCACCCACGCTAAGTAGATATGCGCGTCAGGCCCGATCGAACCGTTGACAAGGCAAGGGGCATGTGCTAAATTAGCGTGGAGCGTTAAATGGGATTTATGCTTTAATGGAGGACAATGTGATCGGTATTGTTTCTTTTGGTGGTTACATCCCGCGGCTCCGGCTCAGCCGCAAGAGCATTGTGCAGCAGATTGGCTGGTTGAACCCCGCCATCGCTGGCGGTGCGCAGGGCGAACGGTCGATGTGCAACTTTGACGAAGACAGCGTGACGATGGCTGTGGCTGCCGCCAGAGATTGTCTGGTCGGCCAGGACAAGCAAAAGGTCGATGGTGTCTACCTCGCCTCGACTACTCTTCCTTTTGCCGATAGGTTGAATGCCGGAATCGTGACCACGGCGCTGAACCTGCGGGACGAGATCATGACGGCTGACTTCACCTCGTCGCAGAGGGCGGGGACAACGGCCCTGATCGCCGGGCTTCAGGCCATCAAGAGTGGGGACAAGAAGAGTATTCTTGTGGCGGCCACAGACAAGCGGGAGACCAAATCCGGTTCTACTTATGAGATGTGGTTTGGCGATGGAGCGGCTTCGGTGCTTCTTGGCGATGAGAATGTTATCGCCGAGTTCAAGGGTTCCCATTCGGTCACGCTCGACTTTGTGGACCATTATCGGGGGGCGATGAGGCAGTACGACTACAGTTGGGAGGAGCGCTGGATTCGCGATGAGGGCTATGCCAAGATCGTGCCCCGAGCGATAAAGGGTCTTCTGGCCAAGTTAGAAATGACCATGGCCGATGTCGATAAGCTGATTTTCCCCTGCTTCTTCAAGCGCGAGCACGCCAGCATTGCCAAGGCGCTAGGGGCAACCCCCGAGAAGGTTGTTGACAACATGCATGAGGTCTGCGGCGAGACCGGAGTGGCCCATCCTCTCGTCATGCTCGTCTCGACACTTGAGGCAGCAAAGCCGGGAGAGCGAATCGTTGTCGCTGGTTTCGGCCAGGGTTGCGAAGCCCTTTGCTTCCAGGTCACCGACAAGATTCAAGACCTCGCTTCTCGCAGAGGCATCCGAGGCGCGCTGGCGAACAAGGAGACCACCGACAACTACATGAAATTCCTCAAGTGGCGGAACCTCATCATAACCGAGGGCGGAATTCGGTCCGAAGCGCCTTCGCAGCATGCCCTGACAGTGCTGTTTCGGCAGCGAAAGACGCTACTCGGTCTGGTCGGCGGCAAGTGTCGCAAGTGTGGCACGGCGCAGTACCCCAAGATGGAAATCTGCGTAAATCCGGAGTGCCGGACCGCCCACAGCCAGGACGAGTACGAGTTCGCCGACGTACCGGCGGCGATCAAGACCTTTACCGCCGATAACCTGGCAGCGTCTGTGAACCCGCCCAACATGTACGGTATGATTCAGTTCGAGGGTGGAGGCCGGTTCCAATCCGATTTCACGGACTGCAAGCTTGCAGATGTCAAAGTGGGAATGCCCGTCAAGATGACATTTCGGATTCACGCCGTAGACGAAGATAGAGGATTCACCGGGTACTTCTGGAAGGCTATACCAATCGTTTAGTGACATTGATAGGCGGTTTAATGGTGACCGTTGTTTAACCCTTAGTTAAGAGCAAGGAGAGGTAAGGATGGCTTCAGGTATTCGCGACAAAGTAGTGATCCTTGGCATGGGCTGTACCAAGTTCGGCGAACGTTGGGACGCAGGCCCAGAGCAGTTGATGGTTGAGGCTTTTGAGGAGGCCATGGCGGACGCTGGCATCGAGCGAAACCAGATAGAGGCTGGCTGGCTCGGTTCCGCCTACGTGAATTATAACCTGGGCAGGAGCGCCGTGCCGTTGTCGGTGACCTTGCGTCTTCCCGAGATTCCGGTAACCCGCGTCGAGAACTACTGCGCTAGTGGCACGGAGGCCTTTCGCGGGGCCTGTTATGGCGTGGCTTCGGGCGCCTATGATATCGTTCTGGCCCTTGGCGTCGAGAAATTGAAGGACACCGGGTACGGTGGACTTCCGTCTCTGGGGTCGATGGACGGGCCCACTAAGTGGATGGCGTCGTCGGCTTCGACCGCTCCCGGAGGCTTTGCCCAATTGGCGAGCGCCTACGCGGCCAAATTTAATATTCCCATGGAAGATGTCAAGAGGGCGATAGCCCATGTCTCATGGAAGAGCCATGTGAACGGTGAGAAGAATCCAAAGGCCCATCTACGCAAGGCGGTGTCAATGGAGCAGATTCTCGCGGCGCCCATCGTCGCCTATCCCCTCGGTCTTTTCGATTGTTGCGGCGTCAGCGATGGGTCTGCCTGCGCTATTGTCACGACTCCCGAGATCGCCAAGGCTATGGGCAAGAAGGACCTCGTGGCGGTGAAAAGCCTTCAGATCTCGGCCAGTAGCGGCGCCGAGGTGGGCTTCAACAACTGGGATGGACACCATTTCGTCACGACCGCTAGTTGTAGCACTAAGGCCTACAAAGAGGCTGGTATTACCAAGCCTCGCGAAGAGATCAGCATGATGGAGGTTCACGACTGTTTCTCCATCACCGAGTTGGTAACTATGGAAGACCTGTACATGTCGGAACGCGGGCATGCTGTCAAGGACGTCATGGAAGGATTCTATGATGCCGATGGCAAAGTTCCCTGCCAGATAGACGGTGGCCTCAAGTGCTTCGGCCATCCCATCGGCGCTTCAGGCTTGCGCATGATGTATGAGATGTACCTGCAGTTGCAGGGTCGGGCTGGCCCGCGCCAGTTGCCCAACCCTCGCTATGGGCTTACCCATAATCTGGGTGGCCAACCTGCGCAGAACGTCTGCAGCATCGGTATCGTCGGCCGCTACGGCGAATAAGCGCATTCAGGCCAATGGCGCTAGTTAAGATGTGATCAACCATGGGGCGGCCATTTGTGGCCGCCCCATGGTCGCGAAGTACGGCAGCCGCATCTAATTAGCATTAGGAGAGGAGAAAGGAGAAAGCATGACGCGCTTCCTCACTGAGGAACACCATATCTTGCAGGACGTGCTTCGCCGCTATATCCGGACCGAGCTTGCTCCCAACTGGAAGACATGGGAGGAGCAGCGGCTGGTGCCAAAGTCAGTGTGGCAGGATTGCGGCCGTCAGGGGTTTCTCTGTCCCATGGTATCACCGGAGTATGGGGGTGGGGGGACCGACTTCCGTTACTCCTACGTCATCAACTGGGAGATGGCGCGGGCGGGCCTGACCTTCAGGCTCGGCCTGCACAGCGATATTGTCGTGCCCTACATCGACGCCTTCGGCACGTCTGAGCAGAAGCAAAAATGGTTACCGGGCTGTGTCAGCGGTGATACCATCGCCGCGATCGCCATGACCGAGCCCGGCACCGGCTCGGACCTCCAGTCAATTTGCACCACGGCTGTTCGAGATGGCGATGATTACATTATCAATGGACAGAAGATCTTTATTTCCAACGGAATGCATTGTGGTCTGGTGATCGTGGCCTGTCGAACGGGGAAGAACGCGGCAGGACGTAACGCTCTTAGTCTGATCGTGGTGGAGGACGGCACGCCAGGCTTTGTGAAAACGCGCAAGCTCGACAAGATGGGGCTTCACACCCAAGATACTGCCGAGTTGGTTTTCACCGATTGCCGGGTGCCGGTGAAGAATCTGCTGGGCGAAGAGAATGCGGCTTTCAAGTACCTGATGGCGAAGCTCCAGGTTGAGCGACTGGTCGCCACGATCGGTGCTATGGGTCTGGCGGAGCGAATTCTAGAACTGAGTGTCGAATACGCTAAGGCGCGCCAGGCGTTTGGCCAACCGATCGGGTCATTTCAGCACAACCAATTCAAGCTTGCGGAGATGGCGACCGAAGTTTCACTGGGTAAGTCCTTTCTCGATGATCTAGTGCAGTCCCATCTGGACGGCGAGGACATTGTCACTAAGGTGTCCATGGCCAAGTGGTGGTGCACGGAAATGGTTAACCGCATCGCCTACCACGGAGTGCAGTTGCATGGCGGGTACGGGTACATGGAAGAGTTCGAGATCTGCCGGCTTTACCGTGATGTTCGCATGCAGACTATTGCGGCGGGCACGACGGAGATTCTCAAGCAGACCATAGCCAAACGGCTGGGCCTATAGTGCCAAAGCCCGAGGACGGGTCCTCATTGAGATAAAGAATTGCAGTTTGGAATGGAGGATGAAAATGGGCATACTTGATGGCAAGGTAGCCATTATTACCGGGTCTGGCCGGGGAATCGGCCGGGCAGCCGCCGAAATGTTTTCGGAGCATGGGGCCGACGTCGTCATCTGCGAGCTTGATGCGGGACCCGCCTGGGAAACCGCCGCGATAGTGAAAAAGAACGGCCGTCGGGCGCTCGTCTGCGCCGGCAATCTCACCGACCCGAAGCTGCCGGAGCAGATCATGGCGGCGACAGCCAAGGAGTTCGGTCGCCTGGATATCCTCGTCAACAACGCCGGTTATACAGCAGACGGCGTTATCCACCGGATGAGCGACGAGCAGTTTCAGGCGATGCTGGACATTCACCTTATGGTCCCCTTCCGCATGATTCGTGCTGCTTCTCCTCTGATGCGAGACGTGGCCAAGAAGGAACTCGAGGACGGCATTATAGTCCATCGCAAAATCGTCAACGTTTCGTCGGTCAATGCCTGGGGGCAGGCCGGCCAGATAAACTACTCGGCGGCGAAGATGGGTATTATTGGCCTCACCAAGGCGGTGGCGAAGGAGTGGGCGTCTTTCAACATACACTGCAACTGTGTCGCCTTTGGCTTCATCGATACCCGCCTTACCGGAGCGAAGGAGGAGGGTGTCAAAGTTCAGGGATACGCAGTGGGCATTCCTCAGGCGCAGATGGAGGCGATGAAGGCGATGGCCCCTGGCGTGGCTCGCTCTGGCACTGCTCGTGAGGCGGCAGCGGGTATCTTCTATCTGGCTTCGCCCCTATCGGACTATGTAAACGGCGATCTGATCAAGATTGACAACGGCGCTCGCATGTAGTGGGCCCGGGAGAAAGGAAACAAGATGGCTCGTTTCCTCACTGAGGAACACCGGATCTTTCAAGATGTCTTTCGCCGTTACGTACGCAGCGAACTTGTCCCTCACTGGAAGACCTGGGAGGACGAACGGCGGGTGCCCAGATCAGTTTGGAAAGACTGCGGCGCTCAGGGCTTTCTCTGTCCCTGGGTTTCCCCGGAGTATGGCGGCGGTGGCGCCGATTTCGTCTATTCTTACGTAATTAACCTGGAGGCAGCCAGGGCTGGGGTGACGTTGATGCTGGGACTGCACAACGACATTGTCGTTCCCTATTTGGCCACGTATGGCAATGCTGAGCAGAGGCGGCGATGGTTGCCTGGCTGCGTCAGCGGCGACCTGATCGCGGCCGTGGCCATGACAGAGCCCGGGACTGGATCGGATCTGCAAGCGGTTAGCACCACGGCTGTGCGCGATGGGGACGACTACATAATCAACGGTCAGAAAATCTTCATCTCCAGCGGTATGGAATGCGACCTCGTGATCGTGGTCTGCCGGACGGCTAAGAATATAGCCGGGCGTAATGCTTTGAGCCTCATCGTGGTTGAAGATGGTACTCCTGGCTTTATC